>CAMYLL010000104.1 GCA_947259235.1 uncultured Pseudodesulfovibrio sp.
TTCTATTCCTTCAAGGAATTGAGCGCGTTCACCGCTCATCCCTTCAGCTGGATGGTCACTGCGATCCTGGTCTTCTCCCTGGTCGCCTCCCGGCCCAAGTTCCTCGGCTTCATCATTTTCCTGGGCTACCTGATTTCCGGCCCGCTCTATACCCTTTTCCTACTATCCCGCAGATCAAAGCGACTACAGCGGGACAGCTCCAAAGAAGAGCTAGGATAGCTCTCATTCACTCCCATACTGGTACGTCGTACTGACCCCTGATCGCCGCGCACACTGCGCGTTGGCGGGTTTACTCATATTCACGAACTTTTTTCAGAGTCCTTGTCCGAGAAGGACGTCACGGAGGATACCATGGCAGACAGAGTGTATGTTTTCGACACCACCTTGAGAGACGGCGAGCAGTCGCCGGGCGCGACCATGAACCTGGACGAGAAGATTCGCATGGCCCGCCAGCTCGAAACCCTTGGTGTGGACATCATAGAGGCGGGCTTCCCCATTGCCAGCCAAGGTGATTTCGAGGCGGTCCAGGCCATCGCCAAAGCCGTGTCGAATGTTCAGGTGGCCGGGCTGTGCCGGGCCGTGACAGGCGATATTGACCGCTGCTGGGAAGCGATCAAGGATGCAAAAAATCCGCGTATCCATACTTTCCTCGCCACCAGTGACATCCACATGAAGTACAAACTGGGCAAGACCGCGGACGAGGTCCTGGTCATGGCGGAGAAGGCCGTACGGCATGCGGCCGCCTATACCGACAACGTCGAGTTCTCGGCCGAGGACGCCTCCCGTTCCGATTGGGATTTCCTGGTCAAGGTGACCGAAACGGTCATCGAGGCCGGAGCAAAGGTCGTCAACATCCCTGATACCGTGGGCTACACCCAGCCCTTCGAGTATTACGAGATGATCAAGTACCTGATGGACAACGTGCGCGGCGTGGAAAAGGCGATTATCAGTGTCCACTGCCATAACGACCTCGGTTCGGCTGTGGCAAACAGCCTGGCAGCCATCAGGGCCGGAGCGCGCCAGGTCGAGTGCACGGTGCTGGGCATCGGCGAGCGAGCGGGTAATGCCGCCCTTGAGGACCTGGTCATGGCGCTCAACACCCGCAAGGAGCTGTACGATGTCGAGACCGGCATCGTCACCGAGCAGATATTCCCGTCCTGCCGCCGTCTTTCGCAGATCATCGGCATGCCCATCCCGCCCAACAAGGCCATTGTGGGGGCCAACGCCTTTGCCCATGAGTCCGGCGTGCATCAGGACGGCGTCATCAAGAACCGGCTGACCTACGAGATCATGACCCCGGCTTCCATCGGCCGCTTGAGCAACGACATCGTCATCGGCAAACATTCCGGGTCCCACGCCGTGAAGAACAAGGCGGTGGAGCTGGGATATGTCCTGGATGATGAACAGGTGCAGGTGCTCTTCAAGGCGGTCAAGGATCTGGCCGACAAGAAGGAGCAGGTCTTTGACGAGGACGTGGAGGCCATGATCCTGGAGAAGGTCTATCGCCGTCGCGACCGGTTCCGGCTGGTGGACATGAGCGTGGTTTCCGGCACGGGCCAGGTCCCGCCCCATGCGGCCATGGTCATGGAATTCGGCCGGGAAGGGGAGACGGCGGAGACCAGGCGGATCAGCGAATTCGGTGAAGGTACAGTTGACGCGGTCTTCAAGTCAATTTACTCCCTTGTTGGTACAGCTCCGAAACTCGAAGTTTATTCGGTCAACGCCGTGACCGAAGGGTCGGACGCTCTGGCCGGTGTCGCCGTGCGCATCGAGCATGATGGCGTCAAGGCCGTGGGCCGCGCAAACGATGGCGATGTCATCATGGCCAGCGCGCTGGCCATGGTCAACGCGCTCAACAGACTGGAAAAAGCCAAAGAGGAGAAATAAGAGATGGGTCAGACCTTAGCTGAGAAAATTCTGCAAAGACATACGGACCAGGCGATCACCGAGGCAGGGCAGATCGTCCAGTGCCGCGTGTCCATGGTTCTGGCGAACTACATCACGGGTCCCCTGGCGATGAAGTCGTTGAAGGCCATGGGTGAAAAACCGGTGTTCGACAAGGACAAGGTAGCCCTGGTGTGCGACCATTTCACTCCGAACAAGGACATAGACTCCGCCGAACAGGTCAAGGTCGTCCGCGAGTTTGCCGAGGAAATGGGCGTGACCCATTACTACGAGTGCGGCGAGGTGGGCGTGGAGCACGCCCTGCTGCCCGAGAAGGGCATCGTCGGCCCCGGTGACGTGGTCGTGGGCGCGGACTCGCATACCTGCACCTACGGCGGCCTGGGGGCGTTTGCCACGGGCATGGGCTCCACCGACATCGGCGCGGCCATGGCCCTGGGCGAGACCTGGTTCAAGGTTCCGCCCACCATCAAAGTGGACATCACCGGCACGCCGGGACCTTTTGTCGGCGCCAAGGATTACATCCTCAATCTCATCGGACGCATCGGCGTGGCTGGTGCGCTCTACAAGGCGCTGGAGTTCTCCGGCGAGGCCGTGGAAAACCTGACCGTGGAAGGGCGTATGACCATGGCCAACATGGCCATCGAGGCGGGCGGCAAGGTCGGCCTGTTCTCCGTGGATGACAAGACCCTGCGCTACGCCTCCGCAGCGGGACGCAGTGGCGACGCCGCCCTCACTCCCGATGCGGACGCCGTCTACGAGCGGCTGGTTCAGATCAATGTCACCGACATGGCTCCGCAGGTTGCCTGTCCGCACCTGCCCGAGAACGTCAAGCCCGTGGACGAGACCGCTGGCCTGAAGATTCATCAGTCGGTCATCGGCTCCTGCACCAACGGCCGGATCGAGGACATGCGCGAGGCGGCAGCCATTCTCAAGGGACGCAAGGTCGATCCCAAGGTTCGCTGCATCATCCTGCCCGCCACGCCCACCATCTGGAAGATGTGCATGAAGGAAGGGTTGATGGAAATATTCATGGATGCCGGATGCATCGTCGGCCCGCCCACCTGCGGCCCCTGCCTGGGCGGCCACATGGGCATCCTGGCCGGAGGCGAGCGCACCGTTGCCACCACCAACCGCAACTTCAGGGGCCGCATGGGCTCGCTCCAGAGCGAGGTCTTTCTGTCCGGTCCTGCGGTCGCCGCGGCCAGCGCCATCGCCGGCGAGATCATCAACCCCGCCAAACTGTAGGAGATATACGATGAAAGTAACCGGAACAGCCCACATGGTGGGTGACCATATCGATACGGACGCCATCATCCCGGCCCGCTTCCTGGTGACCACCGACACGCAGGTGCTGGGCGAAAACTGCATGGAAGGCCTTGAAGCCGGGTGGGTCAAGCGGGTCAAGAAAAATGACGTCATCGTGGCCGGAGAGAACTTCGGCTGCGGTTCCTCCCGCGAGCACGCGCCCATCTCTATCCTCGGGGCTGGGATTCCTGTGGTCGTGGCCAAGAGCTTTGCCCGTATCTTCTACCGCAACGGGTTCAACATGGGGCTGGTCCTGCTTGAGGTGGGCGACGACATCGACAAGATCAAGGACACCGACCAGATCGAGGTGGATACCGTTAACGGCGAAATCAGGAACCTGACCACCGGCGCGGTGATCACCTGTTCGGCCGTGCCGCCCTTCATGCAGGAGATACTGGATGCCGGCGGCTTGGTCGACTATGCCAAGCGGAAGCTCTCCTAGGCGCGCTTTGCCCGGTATTGAATCATAACAGTTGGAGATGATGATGAAAATTTGTGTAATGCCAGGTGACGGCATCGGCCGCGAGATCGTGACCCAGGCCCTGCGCGTGCTCGACAAGGTGGGGGCCAGGTACGGCCGTGAGTTCCAGACCATCGAGGCTCTCATCGGCGGTTGTGCCATCGACGAAACGGGCGTGCCGCTTCCGCCGGATACCGTTGCCAAGTGCAAGGATTCCGACGCCGTGCTTCTGGGCGCCGTGGGCGGCCCCAAGTGGGACACCATCGATCCGTCCATTCGCCCGGAGAAGGGGCTGCTCGGCATCCGCAAGGAGCTTAACCTCTTTGCCAACCTGCGTCCGGCCACGCTTTTCAAGCAACTGGCCGACGCCTGCTACCTGCGCCCGGACATCGTGGCTCGCGGGCTGGACGTCATGGTCGTGCGCGAGCTGACCGGAGGCATCTACTTCGGCGAGCCGCGCTTCGACGGTATGAAGGACGGCGAGCGGTTCGGTTTCAACACAATGACCTATTACGAGCACGAGATTCGGCGCATAGCCAGGGTCGCCTTCGAGGCGGCCAGGAAGCGTTCCGGCCGCGTCTGTTCCGTGGACAAGGCCAACGTCCTCGACGTGTCCCGCGTCTGGCGCGAGATCGTCATCGACGAGCACGCCAACTACCCGGACATCGAACTGTCGCATCTCTATGTGGACAACGCGGCCATGCAGTTGGTGCGCGATCCGTCACAGTTCGACGTCATGGTCACCGGCAACCTCTTCGGCGACATCCTCTCCGACGAGGCCGCGGCCATAACCGGCTCCATCGGCATGTTGCCGTCAGCCTCCCTTGGCGACGCCAACCCCGGCCTGTTCGAGCCGATCCACGGCTCCGCGCCCGATATCGCAGGCCAGGACAAGGCCAACCCTCTGGCCACCATCCTTTCCGTTTCCATGATGCTGCGCCATGCCTTCGACATGAGCGAGGAGGCGGATTGCATCGAGCAGGCAGTGGAAAAAACCCTGGAGCAGGGCTACCGCACCGGCGACATCATGCAGGCCGGGGCCAAGGCCGTTGGCTGCGTGGCCATGTCCGAGGCCGTGCTGGCCAACATCTAGCCACAGCCGGTCATCAAACAAAACAGGCCGCATCGTGATAAACGGTGCGGCCTTTTCAGTATGACGGAGGGGGAGGGTTATTTGGTTTTTTTGCCGGCCTTTGCGGCGGTTTTTGCCGTTTCCAGGTCGATGAATCCCATGGTCAGGCAGACGGCCAGATAGTCCATTTGCAGGGTGTTCATCTTGTCTAAAGCCTTCTGGCTCTGCTCCAGGGTGATTTTTCCCTGGGCCAGAAGATAACGGCTTGTCTTCTCGTTCTCGTCCGCGTCGTTTGTCTCCAGATCCCTGGTGGAGATGGCCTTGATGCCCTCGCCGCTGTTGCGCAGGGTGGCCAGTTCGCGCTCCTTGTCGGCCAATTCGGCGGTCAGGGCCTGCTTCTTGGTCAGGATGAAGTCGTGCTTTTCCTGTATGTTCTTCCTTCGGATTTCCAGTAGGCCGAGCTCCCTGTCGCGGGAGACAGAGAGGGCGTGACGGATGAAAAGGCACAGGGCGAGGCCGAGCCCAAGGATGATCAGCGGGATGGTCATTGGTGTTGATCCTCCAGCACGACCAACTGCTCGTCCACGTCCTCTATCTTGACCTTGAGGTTATCGACCTGCTCTTCAAGGAGCTTGATCCTCTCACCAAGCTGGCCTTCGACGGATTTCACCTCACCCTTTTTGCGCCGGATCTGGTCGGCGCAGTTGTGTTGGTGTACGATGATCAGGGCCAGAAAAATGAAAAGGGCCATGGCGAGGAGGGTATAGGCGGTGCTGGCGTCTATCATGGCGGGGTGTTTGTCCGGCAGGAGGGTAACTGGTTTACATGTGGTGGCATTGATTTTTTGATATGAATAATTAACCTGAGGCGTCACGCTTTGCAAGCACATGTGGGTTTTTCTCATAGGCTTTGAGGAAAAGTACCTTGTCCTTGCGGGGACGTTTTTTCACAGCCATTTCAAGCCGGAGCGCCTCTCCCTTGGTGGGGGTTTCCAACGCAGCCACGAGGTTTACCGGGGTCCTGGCGCGGGTGTATTTGGATGCCGTCCCGGCATTGTGCCTGGCGATGCGACGGGGCAGGTCGTTGGTGATGCCGCAATAGAGCGTGTCGTCGGCGCAACGAAGGATATAGACGAGCCACGGTTTCATCGCACGCACTGTACCCGCAAGCGGGAGCGGGGTCAAAAGCCCCCTTGCATAATGGGCGCGCACAATATATTCCCTCTGGTCCGATACATAAAGGAAATCCGCGCAGCCATGTCACGAATCACAGTCCAGAGTCTTTGTAAATCCTACGGGGGCGAGTCCGTCTTCGAGGGGGTCGCCTTTGAGGTCGCGCCCGGTATGCGGCTGGCTCTGACCGGTCCCAACGGCTGCGGCAAGAGTACACTGCTCAAGGTGCTGGCCGGAGAGATAGAGCCGGACCTGGGACAGGTGACGGTGACCAAGGGCGCGCGAGTGGGCTATGTGGCTCAGGAAATGGCCGGAGACGTCCTTGGGCAGCATCTGCTCCCCTGGGTGCTCTCCGCTCTGCCGTCCTGGAACGAATTCTGGGAAAAATGGGAACAGGCGGTGGCCGCCGAGGACTCTCAGCGCATAGAGCGGCTGGCGCATCGTCAGGCGGAGTTCGAGGAGCTCTACGGCTACAACCCTGACCACAAGGCCCGGGCTATCCTGACGGGTCTCGGCTTTGCCGAGGACGATCTCCTGAAGACTCTGGGCGAGCTTTCGGGCGGCTGGCGCGAGCGGGCCAAGCTGGCCCGCGTGCTGCTTCAGGGCGCGGATGTCCTGCTCCTTGACGAACCCACCAACCATCTCGATCTCGAGGCCGTGGAATGGCTTGAGGATTATCTCCTCAACTATCGCGGCGCGCTGGCTTTTGTCGTCCACGACAGGATATTCCTCAACCGTGTCGGCACACACGTACTATTCCTGGGGGCGGGAAAACCCGTTCTGCGCAGGGGGTCGTTTGACGAGTTCCTGCTGTGGGACGAGGAAAACGCCGAGCAGAGGCGCAAGGAAGCCGCCAAGCTTTCTGCCAGGATCGACAACGAATACAAATATATCAACAAATTTCGCGTCAAGGCGCGCAAGGCTGCGCAGGCACAGAGCAAACTGAAGAAGGTGGAAAAGCTCGAAGAGGAGCTCAACCAGATCAAACAGGTGCAGGCCGAATCGCATCGCGGCCGGAGCCTGAGCTTCCGGCTGCCCGAGCCTCGGCGCGGGGACAAGGTTCCCGTGGCCGTGGTGGATCTGGAGTTTCATTACGACAGCGAGCGTTCCGTCTGGCCCAAGCTCAATTTTCAGCTCTTCCGGGGCAAGAAGGTCGCCCTGGTGGCCCCCAACGGTGCGGGTAAGTCCACGCTGCTCAAGCTGATAGTGGGCGACCTGACGCCCTCGGGCGGGCATGCCAAGATCGGGCCGAACACTGTGGTCGGCTATTTCAGCCAGCATCAGCACGAGATTCTCAACCTCGACAACTCCGTCATCGGCGAGATCCGGCGGTTGTCCGATCCCAAGCTGACCGAGGAGCAGGTCATGAGCGTGCTCGGACTCTTTTTGCTGGGCGAGCCGTTCTTTGACCGCAAGGTCAAGGGACTTTCCGGCGGCGAGAAGAGCCGACTGTTGCTGGCGAGCCTGTTCCTGGCCCGGGCCAACTTTCTCATTCTCGACGAACCTACCAACCATCTCGACATCGAAACCCGCGAAGGGCTCATCCGCGCCCTCAAGGATTACGAGGGCACGCTGCTCTTCGTGGCGCATGACCGCTATCTGCTGGGCGAGGTGGCCGAAGAGGTCTGGGCGCTCGACCATGACGGCGGCATTGTTCAGTATCTTGGAGGGTATGAAGGATATATCGCCAAGCGCAAGGAGGAGGCATGCCTCCTCGATTCCCAGGACTGCGAAACCGAAATCTCCCGCGAGAAGCGCAAGCTGACCAAGGAGGAGAAGCGGCGGCAGGCCGAGGAGCGCAACCGGCTCTACCGCACCCTCAAGCCTTTGAAGAAGGAATACGACAAGCTTGAGAAGGATCTGGAAAAGGTGCTCGACGAGCAGGCCGTGCTAGAGGGAAAAATGAATGATCCCGCTACGTATGACAAGCCGGAAGAGGCACTCAAGATCAACGCCTCCTACAAGGAGGCAACCGAGTGGGCC
>CAMYLL010000105.1 GCA_947259235.1 uncultured Pseudodesulfovibrio sp.
GCCGTGCGCTCCGAAGAACTCACGGCCCCATCCATTGTCATTTCGCCCGAATAGTCAGCGCATTGTTCAATCGTTATGAGCGGTTGCCAGACTTAGCAACAATATTTTCAAAATGCGCCTTGATTTAAGCCTCCAGATGTCCGCCGTGGCCGTAGCCGGGATCGGACTCATGTACCCCCGTATCAGGCCGCTCCTTTTCGGCGGACGAAGCCTTCCGGGACGCGTGGCCGGAGCCGCGGCGGGCGTGCTGGCCGTCAGCTTGTGCGCCACCGTCAGCCTGCTGCCCCTCGTGTCGTGGTATTTCGGCTCTCTCAGCCCGAACCTCCTGCTCAACGTGGTTTGGATTCCGATGCTTGGTTTCGCGATCATGCCGCTGGGTCTGGCCGGTATGATCCTGTCGCCTTTCGCCTTCACGGCCCCGGCGGGCGGGGTGCTCCTGAAACTGGCGGCTTCCATCACCGATCACATGCTCGGGCTGCTCCACATGGTGGCCGGGGCGGGACTGACGCCGGTGGTGGCCGTGCTTCGCCCGCTGTGGCCCGAAGTGGTCGGATTCTTTCTGCTCCTGGTGGTGGCCCTTGCGGCCTGGGCAAATCGTCGTGTGTCGACCGGGCTGGCCGGGCTCGGGTTCCTGCTCCTGGTCGCGCCGCATGTGTTCGTCATGGCCTCTGACGCACGGGACGAGGTGCGCTTGACCGTTCTTGACGTCGGTCTCGGGCAGTCCGCGCTCATTAGCTTGCCGGGCGGCCATCGTTGGCTCGTGGACGGCGGAGGCGGGTCGAAGTCCTTCGATCTGGGGGAGGCCGTGGTGGGGCCCTATCTCACCCTGGGCCGTCCGCCCCGTCTGGACGGAGTCTTCATGAGTCATCCCGACAGCGACCACAGCCGGGGGCTTTCATTTATTCTGGCCCGGTTCAGGGTCGGCGCGTTCTACACCAACGGTCAACTGCCCACTGGCGTATCAGGCGCTGAAATGGCGGAGGCCTTGACCGTCAGCGGGCTGAAGCCCGTGCCCCTTGTCACCGGGCAACGGGTCGCTCTCGATGATGACGTCGGTCTCGAGGTGCTGCATCCGCCGTCCGGTTTCGAGTCTTCAAATACCAACGAGTGTTCCCTGGTTCTGCGACTGGTGCGCGGGGAGAGGGGACTGGCGATACTGCCGGGCGATATGGAAAGCGCCGGGGCCGACGCCGTGCTTTCCCTCGGCGTCCCTCTCGATGCGGAAGTGCTGGTCCTGCCGCATCACGGCAGCAAGGCGAGCCTGAGCGTACCGTTCTACCAGGGCGTCGGGGCGCGGGCCGCCCTGTGCTCCAACGGGTTCATGAATCGGTTCAACTTTCCGCATCCGGCGGTGGTCGAGGCCCTCGATGTCCCGCTGTTCACCACCTCGGACCATGGCCAGGTCACGGCCGTCTGGAGGGGCGACGATCCTGTGGTGATCTGTGCGTACCGGCCCTAGGCGGGGCTTGCCAAAGTCTATCATTCCTGCGATATGTGGTTAATCCTGCACAATGACCCATGGCGGGGCGTGTGCCTGCGGGGGCCGGGTTCGGTGCGACTTTATCAACTATCGTGAGACCAATGCGGAACGTCAGAACGAATCTTGTGGGCGCTGTGGAAAAAATGCCCGCGTTTCCCAAGAGTGTGCATCAGGTCTTGAAGCTCGCTTCGGACATCAATTGCTCGCAGAAGGATCTGGTCGAGGTTATCAAGAAAGACCCGGTCTTTACGCTCAAGATTCTGCGGCTGGTCAACTCCGCCTATTTCGGACTCTCCCGCGAAGTCACATCTATCAATCACGCCAGCGTCTACCTCGGTTTGAACACCCTCAAGAACGTGGCTCTCGGGCTGGCCGCCGTGGGCGCCATCCCCAAGGGCAATGTGGCCGGACTGGATCTGGGCGCGTTTTGGCTACATTCCCTGGCCGTGGCCACGGCTACCCGGCTGCTGGGGACCATGCTCGGCGTCTCCCGTGACGAAGCCGCGGATTATTTCGCGGCAGGCCTGCTGCACGACATAGGAAAGATCGTTTTCGCCCTCTACATGTCCGAGGAGTATGCGGAAGTCGGGCGGCTTGTGGAGAAGGAGGGGATGCCCCTGCACCAGGCAGAGCAGAGTATTCTCGGGGCCACCCACGCCGAGATCGGCGCACTGCTTGCGGAGAAATGGAACCTGCCCTCGGACCTGGGCAACGCCATCGCCTTGCATCATACGCCGGACGGCAGCGAAGGGACCCAACTGGTGGACTGCGTCTTTGCCGCCGACCAGATCAGCAAGAAACTCACCTTCGGCTCTGCGGGCGATTATTCGGTCGAGCCGCTTCCGCGATCCGTTCGGGAGCGTTTTTCCTTGGATATTGACGGCTTGATCAGCGAGATGCCGACGCTGGACGAGGAAGTCGAGCGCGCCCGCGTCTTCATCAAGCTTGGGGAAACACACTGATGCGCTTCAAGTTCAGAGGCACTCGCGGCTCCCTGGCCGCGCCCGGCGCGTCCACCGTCAAATACGGCGGCAACACCTCCTGCATCGAAGTGCGCTCTGATGCGGGAGACCTGATCGTCCTCGACGGCGGCACGGGTATTCGTGAGCTGGGCCTGGAGTTGGCCCGGGCCATGCCGGTGGCATGCCATCTGTTCATCAGCCATACACACTGGGACCACATCCAGGGACTGCCTTTCTTCATTCCCATGTTCGTTCCGGGCAACAAGGTGACCATCTACGGACCTCCTGACCCGCTGAACATGACCGGCATCGAGGCCGTGCTGGCCAAGCAGATGGAATATCCGCATTTCCCGGTCAGGGTAGCCGAGCTCCAAGCGGACATCACGTACAAGACACTTTCGGACGGGCAGCGGGTGGATCTTGGTTTTGCCACGGTCTCGGCCGTGCTCATGAATCATCCGGCCATGGATTTCGGCTTCAAGGTTGAATGCGACGGCAAGACCTTGTTCTTTTCCGGGGATCATGAACCGTTCTACAATATTTATGAACCGGGAGACGAGGATTACGACGACTACGAACGGGTTGTGACCGAGCGCAACGCGATGATCATGGATTTTTTCCGAGGCGTGGACGTCTTCATCATCGATGCCCAGTATACCGAGGACGAGTACCGGATTAAGCGCGGATGGGGCCACTCCTGTTTTGAGCAGGCCCTGACCCTGGCGCAGGCAGCCGGTGTGGGCAAGGTCTATCTCACCCATCACGAGACGACACGTACAGACGATCAGCTGGACGCCATCCACGCCCGGCTGCAAAAGGAATGGAGCGGGTCCGGGGTCGATTTTGTCCTGGCTCGTGAGGGGGATGTCCATACGGCCTGATCTGGGCTGTGGCAAAATTCAATTGTTCTGAATGGTTGCTTTTTGACGTCAATAATGAGATGAATAGCATAATTGTTGTCTAATCAATATAGACTGTCTGGAGGGGAAGATGAAAGCGTTGATCGTGGATGATGACTTTTACAGCAGAAACATGATTCACGAGATTCTTCGTTCCGTGGCGCACTGTGATATCGCCGTGAATGGGGAAGAAGCCATTGAGGCGTTTCGTCAGGGGCTTGTGGACAAGTCTCCGTACGATCTGGTCTGTCTGGATCTTCTCATGCCGGAGCTCGACGGACAGCAGGCCTTGCGCGAGATTCGCAACATGGAACAGGAGTTCGGTATTTCTCCTCACAAAGAGGCCAAGATTATCGTGACCACCATGCTCGACGACGAGAAGGAAACCCACGACGCGTTTTTTCTCGGCGGAGCCACGTCCTACCTCGTCAAACCCATTGATGAGGAAAAATTGATGAGCGAGGTCAAGAGCCTCGGCCTGGTCTAGCGCATAAACTCCGATTGACCCGCATGCCGCCTCATGAGCCGGGAACCGTTCCTGCGGGACGGTGTCCGGCATGTGGTGCATATGCGCATTTGAAGTCGGCGGCGTTTTCTAATATGATCATACTTTGCACGACACTTTCTCCCCCCTTGAAGTGCGGGGGTCTTTATACACAGGATTGCAATCAATGAGCCAGATACTCGGTGTTAAATTCAATGATTACGGCCAAGTTTATTACTTTGGGTCCGGCCCGTTCGTAGTCCGCGAGGGGCAGCACGTCATCGTCAAGACCGATCAGGGGATGGGGCTTGGCAAGGTCGTCCTGACCAAGCAGGCTCCCCTGGAGAACGAAAGCGAAGACGGCGAGGCCTACAAGGTCATCTATCGGCTGGCCAACGACAAGGACTTGGAGGCTGTGGCTGAGAATGATGCACAGGCCAAGGATGCTTACAGATTTTGCCGTAAGTGCGTCACCAGACATAAGCTCGGCATGAAGCTTGTTGATGTCGAGGTTTTTTTCGATCGCAGCAAGATGATCTTTTATTTCACCGCACCGGGGCGCATCGATTTTCGGGAGTTGATCAAGGACCTTGTCCGTGAGTATCGTACTCGCATCGAACTGCGCCAGATCGGCGTTCGCCATGAAACGCAGATGCTCGGGGCCATCGGAAACTGCGGCCAGATGTGCTGCTGCCGGCGGTTCATGCGCAAGTTCGTGCCGGTGACCATCAAGATGGCCAAGGAACAGAACCTTTTTCTTAATCCCACCAAGATATCGGGTATATGTGGCCGCTTGCTGTGCTGTCTCAGCTTCGAACAAAAGGGGTATGAGGAGTTCCATCGCATGTGCCCCCGAGTTGGGAAGAAATATACCACCTCACTGGGGGCAGTGAAGGTGCTTCGGTCAAACTTCTTCAAGAAAACCTTATCGTTGCTCACTGAAAATTTTGATGAAAAAGAAGTTTCCATTGACGAATGGAATGAAATAGTTAACAAGCCGCCCAGCGAAGAGGCCATGGCCGAAGCCCGGTCTCAGGCCGCGCGGGGACGGCGCGGCGGACGCAAGCCCATTCGGCCCGAAGTCGAATCAGCGTCCGCGATGGAGTCCGAAGAGGTTTCGCCGGAAATCCTTGCCCTTGAAGACAAAGAACCCGTCGACGGCGCCCAGAGGGGCAACCAGGGCCAAAGGCGGGAACGCCCCGCCAAGCAACCCCGGCAACCCAGGCAGGCGAAGCCAGAGCAGTCCGGCGACGACGAGGGCGACGGCGCGAAGAATACGCGCAGACCGAGACGGCGTCGGCGCAGACCTCCCAAGAAATAACTGTCCCACGGGGCATGCCAGCCCGAAGGGATAAGGAGATTTGGTTTGGAACGTTTTTATATCACCACGCCCATCTATTACGTGAACGCGAAACCTCATCTGGGGCATGCGTACACCACGACGGTGGCGGATTCGCTCTGTCGTTTCCACCGGTTGATGGGCGAGGAGACCTATTTTCTCACCGGCACCGACGAGCACGGCGACAAGATCGTGCAGGCGGCCGAGGCCGAGGGCAAGTCCCCCAAGGAATACGTTGACGTCATCAGCGGACTCTTCCGGGACCTGTGGCCCAATATGAATATTGCCAACAACGACTTCATCCGCACCACTGAACCGCGCCATATCAAGGTCGTCCAGGACATTCTCCAGAAAGTCCACGACTCTGGCGATATATATTTCGGCGAGTATGGCGGACACTACTGCTTCGGGTGCGAGAGGTTTTACACCGAGAAGGAGCTGGTGGACGGCCTGTGCCCGGACCATCAGACCAAGCCCGAGTACATTGCCGAGAAGAACTATTTCTTCAAGATGTCCAAGTACCAGGGGTGGCTCAAGGACCACATTACCAAGAATCCCGACTTTATCCGGCCCGAGCAGTACCGCAACGAGGTCCTGAGCCTGCTGGAGTCCGGCGAGCTTGAGGACTTGTGCATCTCTCGTCCCAAGAGCCGCCTGACCTGGGGCATCGAGCTGCCTTTCGACAAGGATTTCGTCACCTATGTCTGGTTCGATGCGCTCATCAACTACCTCTCGGCCCTGGATTATCCCGAGGGTGATAAATTCAAGAAATTCTGGCCTGCGGCGAACCATCTGGTTGCCAAGGACATCCTCAAGCCACACGCGGTGTTCTGGCCGACCATGCTCAAGGCCGCCGGAATCGAGCCGTTCCAGTCGCTCAACGTCCACGGGTATTGGCTGATCAAGAACGCCAAGATGTCCAAATCGATTGGCAACGTGGTCGAACCTCTCGCCATGAAGGACACATACGGTCTGGACGCATTCCGTTATTTCCTGTTGCGCGAGATGTCCTTCGGTCAGGACTCCAGCTTTTCCGAAGAAGCTCTTGTGGGACGGCTCAACGCTGACCTGGCCAACGATCTGGGCAACCTCTTCAACCGCACCCTGTCCATGACGCATAAATACTTCGGCGGGGAGGTCCCAAGCCCGGAGATCGAGGACATCGTGGATGCGGAGATCAAGAAGCTCGGCCAGAACGCCATGCAATCTTTCCAGGAGCATTTTGGCGAACTGCGGTTTTCTCGCGGACTGGAAGGGCTGTGGGAGTTGGTTCGCGGTCTGAACAAATATATCGACGCGAGCGCGCCCTGGACCCTGTTCAAGGAAAAGAATACCGGCAGACTTTCCACCGTCATCTACGTGCTTCTCGAAAGCATGCGAAAAATTGCGGTTCACCTGTGGCCTGTCATGCCCGAGTCCAGCGAGAACATGCTCAAGCAACTGAACATCGTCTTTTCTCCTGACAAGTTCAACCTGCCCAAGGAGCTCGACGTCTGGGGCGTGCTCGAATCCGGTTCCACCGTGGCCGAGACGTCCAATCTCTTTCCCCGGGTGGAACTCCCCGCGTCAGCGGACGAGGCTCCGGCCAAAGAGAAGAAAGCCAAGGGCGGCAAGGCGGAGGCCAAGGCAAAGACGACTGCCGAGGACAACGGAACCATTGAGTTCGAGGATTTTCAGAAACTTGATCTGCGTGTGGGAACCGTGGTGGAAGTGGAGCCTCATCCCGACGCAGACCGGCTGCTTCTGGTTCGCGTCGATACCGGCGAGGAAGCACCGCGCCAGGTGGTGGCAGGCATTGCCGAACACTTCTCCCCCGATGATCTCATGGGCAGACAGGTGGTCGTGGTGGCCAACCTCAAGCCGCGCAAGCTCAGGAAACAGCTCTCCCAGGGCATGATCCTGGCGGTCAAGTCCGGCGAGACCCTGCATCTGCTTACCCCGTCCGGGGACGTCGCTCCGGGCAGCAAGGTCAGCTAACCGGCCGCGCCCGCTTATTCCAGGCAATCAAAAGGCCGTCCCGACCGGGGCGGCCTTTTATTGTGACCAAACCATAGGGGCCATTGTCTGACAAACAGTTGTGAAAAAGCAGTCTCTATAGCCTTGACCAGTCACTAGTGACGAGTAATGATTACTGCTGGCAGAATATTTGCATTGGTATTCCCGGATACGTCAATTCAACAACAATACGACGGTCCGGGGGTGGAAAATGTTCAAAGATGCATCGCGTTTCGCTGCCGGGGAAAGCAGCGGTACAAGGGGTTTTCCATGGCAGGCCGTGGTTCGTTTCGAGGGGTTTGTCACGGTGGCCGGGTTGGCCCACGAAGTGAGGGAGAACGATCTTCGCTTACTTGATTTTGCTGATCCGGAGTTTTTTGCCGATTGCGACAAAGGTCTGGAGCTGTGCTCGGGGATGCGTGAACTGGACGTGAATGTCCTGTGGATTGCGCATATGGAATATGTGCCCAAGGCGGAATTGCTTCGGGCCATGCGGCTGGCGGGCTGTCAGCGGATCGAGCTTCGCCTTGGACCGTCAGACGCGGCAGAGGCATTGCTTGTGGCTCGCGGGTTCGGGTTCGACATCCGCTTGAGCAAGTTGGATGGCGGTTCTTATGTGACAGACAGAATCTCATATACTGTGGCCGAGCGCGAGGCGGTGGCCGAATTGCTCCCGGGTCTTCATGCAGCGCAGTTCGATCTGGCCGTTGCCTATTACAGGGCCCGTCGGTTCGGC
>CAMYLL010000106.1 GCA_947259235.1 uncultured Pseudodesulfovibrio sp.
AGTCCTTGGGCGTCGCCCGGCCGAGGACAACGCGGGTGGAGAGCCGCTCCAGATCGTAGACGGAATCAAGGGCGCGGCGAAGATCCGCCCGCAACTGATCATGTCCGAAGAGGAACCCGACGCAGTCCTGGGTCTTTTCAATGGGCGAAAGGTCACGCCAGGGCTGGCGCAGCCGGGCCTCAAGGAGCCGACCGCCCATTGAAGTCATGGTCCGGTCCAGGACGTGCCACAGGGTCCCCTTGCCGGGACGGCCATCAAGTCGCCTGAATATTTCAAGATTGCGTTCAGTCACCTCGTCCAGCAACAGGTGCTTGCCAAGGTTCAGGGGCTTGAATTCACCCAGATGGGTCAGAGGACACTTCTGGGTGTGTTCAAGATAGGTCAGAAGCGCGCCGCAGGCGCGCACCAGCTCGGGCTTGTCGCCCAGGTCAAGGCTGTCGAGACTCGACACCCCTTGCACCTCGCCGATACGGCGGGCAGCCGAGGCCGCGTCAAAATACGCTCCGGGCGGCACGCAGGTGATCTGCGCCTCAAGCTCGCCGAACTGCGGCGGGACCTTGCGGCCCTGAGGCAGAAGCAGTTCCCTGGGGTTGATCTTGACGATCCACTGCCACAGCTCGGGCTCGCGCCGTCCGTGCAGGCCGGACCATTGTCCTGTGGAGAAATCAAGCCAGGCAATCCCGCCAGCATTTTTGGCAGAATCCCAGTACATCGCGCCAAGATAATTGTTTTCCTTGGACTTGAGATTGGAATCTTCGACCACTGTCCCGGGGGTAAGCACCCGGGTCACGGCGCGTTTGACCAGCCCCTTGGCCTCTTTCGGGTCCTCGATCTGATCGCAGATGGCGATCTTGAACCCCTTGTCCAGCAACTGGCTCAGGTACGGCTCCACCGAATGATGGGGCATGCCACACATGGGGATCGGATTATCGTCCTTGGGATTCCGGCTCGTGAGGGTGATCTGGACGGCGCGGGCAACGGTCTCGGCGTCCTCGAAGAACAGCTCGTAGAAGTCGCCCATGCGGAAAAACAGCAGGCAGCCGGGATTCTCCTCCTTGAAGCGGAGGTATTGTTCCAGCATGGGGGTCAGTTTTGTCTTTGACACGAGAACTAAGCGGTTGTCCTATTGGGAAAAATCTTTTCGAAAGGCAATGGAATGCCAGCTGCGGCAACGGGGACAGTTGTAAAAGAGATGGTCACGCTTGAGGCCGCAGGTGCGGCAGAAGAAACGCCGTACCATACGCGCCCTGACCATGAAAAAGATCAACTGTTCCTTGAAGAAAGGCGTCAGCGTCTGATCGCTCCGGGAGAGTTCGAAAAGCTCCAGCCGCGCCAGCCAGAAATCCGACTGCATGACCAGGGTCTTTTCGAGCCACGCCTTGGCATTTTCCGTGTCGTCGATGCGCAGCAGAAAAACGGCCCCGTAATACAGCAGCAAAACCTCCGGCTCCTGAGACTCGATGACGGGAAGCAGGGCGGTCACCACCGACTTGTCCGAACAGACATTGGTCCAATCCGTGTCCTCGCCCTGCGGCTTTGCCTTGGCGCGTGCGGCCTTGATCATGGCCTGGAGCATGCCTTCAAGCAGCACAAAACGCATGTCCGGGGCCACATTGTCCAGGGCCTCGCGCAGGGTGTCCGCAACGCGACGCTCGCTGCCGGACTTGTAAGCCTGGATCATCTGCTCAAGCCATGCCTCCACGGCGCCGGGATAGGCGCGGATGGCGTGACGAAGAGCGCGGTGAGCCTGGGATTCCTTGCCTTCCTTGAAGTAATCCATGGCCAGACGGACGAGATAGTGCGCCTGCGGGAGGGGAAGACCGAGCTGGCCGAAGGCATCGGCCGCCTTGTCAAAGACGCCTCGCTCGGCAGCCAGCCGCGCCATCTCATGCTGGATAGCCACGGTGTCCTGCCCGTTGGCGCGGGCATCCTCAAAGGCCTTCTCCGCACGGTCGAGAAACCCGCCGCGCCGGAAGTCGCGCCCGAGCTCGAACAGGGCACGGGCCTTGAACTCGCGATCCAGCCCCGGCCTGACGATCAAACTGTTCCTGATCTGGATCGCGCGCTCAATCTCACCCTGTGAGCGATACAGGCTGCCGAGTGCGAGGTAGATTTCAACCGCCTCAGGATCGTTCTTGACGACCTGGCTCAGTTCCTCGATAGCCGCACGGGTGTCCTGCACAAGAAACGCCTCGCCGCCGCTCACGTCACGTGCGGCCTTGAGATTCTTGTGGAAGTCCGAGGGCTTCTTTCGGCTGAATGGATTCCAGACCATGGTATAATATCCTGCTTGCCGCCTTATTCCGTCTTGTCGTCGGCGGTGTAGGGCTGGCTTTCGTTGATGGGCATGTTGCGAAGGTAGTTGAGCTCCTGCTCCAGGCTGGCCATGCGGGTCTTGCATTCCTTGAGCCTGGCTGCGGAACGGACCTTGTCCACGCCGAAATAGAACATGGTCAGGATGGAACCGGCGACAAAGGCAGCCAGGATAAGCACACCGAAGGGCAGGGGAATGGAGTGGAGAGTCATGGCGTAGGGGATCTCCAGCTTCAAGGTCAGCGCCTGGAGCAACGTGTCGTTGTTCTGGCTGAAGAAGAGGATGGAGAAAACAAAAAGGGCCAAGAGAAACAGAACCTTAATGAAACGCATGTGACAACTCCTTACGATGTGATTGCATCAAACAGGGGCCGAAGCCGATTGTACGTTGAAGACAGGTGTTCGGGAATGACCGTGGTCTCCCCGAAAACAGCCATGAACGAAGCATCGCCGTTCCATCGCGGAACGATCTGGAAATGCATGTGCTGAGCGATGCCTGATCCGGCAGCTTCGCCCAGGTTCAGCCCCATATTGATCCCCTGGGGACTGAACGCCTTCTCAAGAACCGCCGTGCAGTGTCTCAGCCAGAGCATGCAGTCCTGGGACTCTTCCTCGCTCAAGTCCAGCAGATTGCTGACATGACGGTATGGGGTCACCATCAAATGACCGTTATTGTAGGGGAATTTGTTCATGATCACAAAACAGTGCTTTCCCCTCGCCAAAATATAGCGGTCCTCATCCTCTGCGCCATCCTCGGGTATGCAGAACACGCATTCGTCCGGCTTGGGACCGAGTATGTAGTTCAGCCTCCACGGCGCCCACAAAACATCCATATCTTTATTATATCCGCTCAAATAGTGATTATGACCAGGGACACGGCGTGTTCCGGGTCCATTTTCATCATGCAATGTCATACCAAAAAACAGAGACGACGGGAAATCTATGCTGTCCGTGCCTCCGGGACGCTTTCAGACAAGCGTTCCCGTCAAGAGATGCTCCATGTTTCATGGCATCAACGGCTTGATTTTTCTACACGGCTTGCCTTCGTTGGGCAAGCATGAAACGGCTCACAAGCCGTCACTCTCCTCATCAGCGTATGAAAGGTCCCGAGCGAGCCGCTGCGCCAGCCCCAGCTGGGCGGCGCGGGTCTCGGCCCTGCCGTCTATCCGGGCTTCCATGATCTTTTCCAGAATCACGGTATAGACTGGCCCGGGAGCAAGGCCCAGCTCCTGGAGATCAGCCCCGGACACCTCGATTTCCACATGGCGCAACCGTGTCAGATATTGTGAAATATTGCGTCTTATGTGTTCTTTCCTGCTACGCGCCATGAGGAAGAGCACGCCCTCAACCGGAATCGGATGAAGAATGGCGTAGAGACGGCTGAGTTTGGATGTCTCCTCGCGCCAGCTCATGAGCCGCATGAGCGCCTCGCCGATCATGTCGCGCAACTGGAGAAAATCACGCTCTTCCTTGGCCGTGAACCGCAGCCTGGAGGTGACCTGACTGATCTGGTCACGCTTGATGCCCATGGTCAGGCCCAGCAGGTAGAGCTTCCAGGGAACGGCCTGGGGCTCCAGAAAAAGCAGCTTGTACCAGTTGTTGACCTTGACCAGTTCCATGAGCACCTGAACCCGGTCGTTGGCGAGCTTGAGCAGTGGATGGATAGCCTCCATGATGCCCAGCTCCTGCATCCGGTTGAGACAGGCCAGGGGGTTCTCCTCGGCCATGATCAACTGCAGCTCGTGCATGATGCGCGTCCCCGAGAGCTTGTTGAACAGATCAAGACTCAGGGCGTTCTTGACCAGGCGCAGGGTCTGGCCGCCGATCTGGAAATCAAAGCGCCTTTCGAACCGGATGGCCCGCAGTATCCGCGTGGGGTCCTCCACAAAGCTCAGGGAGTGGAGCACGCGGATGGCCTTGTTCTTGATATCCTGCTCCGCGCCGAAGAAATCCACCAGTTGGCCGAACCGACCGGGATTGAGGCGCAATGCCAGCGCGTTGATGGTGAAGTCGCGCCGGTACAGATCCATCTTGATGGAGGAAAGCTCCACCGTGGGCAGGGCGGCGGGATATTCGTAATATTCGAGCCGGGCCGTGGCCACGTCCACTCGCTGGCCGTCGTCCAGTATGGCCACGGCGGTCTTGAACTTCGTGTGGGCCTTGACCCTGCCGCCCAGCTTGCCGACCAGCTTGCGCGCATAGGCTATGCCGTCGCCCTCGACCACCAGGTCCAGGTCGTAGTTCGGCCGCGAGAGCATGATATCGCGAACGAACCCGCCGACGGCGTAAACCTCCCAGCCGAGGTCTGCTCCGAGCTCGCCTGCGGTCTTGAGAAAATCGAGCGTCTTCTGGGGCAACCTGTTGTTGACCATGGACGCGATATTGCGCTCCCTGCGCCGCTCCGGGAGCAGCGAGTCAGGGATTCGGGCGGGCTCCTCGATAAGCATGTTCAAGAGATCCGTGCGGGTGATGACGCCCACGAGGGCATCGCCATCCACCACCGGCAACATGCGCTGACGGTTGCTCAAAATAATTTCCATGACCCTGTAGAGGTCGGTCCTCGCCTCCACGGTCTCAAACTTCCGGCTCATGTACTCGGTCAGCCCCAGCTGCCCAAGCCCGTGGGAAAGCGCCTTGTCCGCCGTCTTGTGGCCCATGATGCCCACGCAGCGCATGCTCCCGCTGGCCACAACGGGCACGTCCTTGAGCCCGTAGCGGGTCATAAGCTCCACGGCTTCGCTCATGGTCCGATCGTCCTCGATGACCACCGGCGGGCGCGACATGAGGCTCTCGACCACGATCTGCGGGTTGATCTGGGAGTAGAGCAGGGCAAAGAGATCGTCGCGCACCTCGGCCAGGGTCTTGTCCTTGACCGTGGCGGATGCGGCCGCCGCGTGCCCGCCGCCGCCAAGGGACGTGCATATCTGCCCCACACTGACGTCGGGATTCTTGGAACGGGCCACAACGTGGATGCGGTCGCCCATACGCCCGAGGGCAAATGTGACCTTGATGTTCTCCATATCCATGAGCTTGTGGACCAACAGGGCGAAATCCGGGACGAAATTCTCAGTCGATATTTCCGTAATCACAACGTCGACACCGTGAATATCATAGGTTTCGGCGTTTTGAAGCAGCTCACCAAGGTGGGTGACCTGTTCGGCTGACAGCTCGTGGGAGAGTAGGTCGGAGATGACCTCGATATCCATGCCCTGGCTCTTGAGCCAGCCCGCCGCCTCGAAATCGTGGGGAGAGGTGGAGTTGAACCCGAAGGACCCGGTGTCCTCGTAAATTCCGAGACCGAGCAGGGTGGCTTCCTCCACCGTGAAAGTGACGCCGATTTGCCGCATTTCCGCCACGATGATGGCCGTGGTGGAGCCCCAATCCCTGACGATGCTTTTCTCGGCGGTCAGATCGTCGTCCGTGTCCGGATGGTGATCATAAAGATGGACGCGCAGGTTGGGGTTGTCCAGGAGAGGGCGTACATGCGGAATGCGCGAACGCTGGCGTGTATCCACCACAACGAGCAGTTCGACCGAGTCTGGGTCGATGTCCTTGAATCCCTTGAAATTGAAAAGATAGGTCGTGCTCTGGATGAAGAAATTACGCAGGCTTTTTTCCTGGCTGCCCGGAAAGATGAGCACGGCGCCGGGGTAGAGCTTGCTGGCCGCAACCATGGCCGCCAGAGCGTCGAAATCGGCGTTGGCGTGGGCAGTGATCACGGTCTTTGCGGAGATTTTCTGTATTTTACTCATACGGTTGCCTTGCAGCCATGATCACATGGATGATCGCGGATGAAATTGCTGATGGATCGATTTCAATCGTCCGGCCTGGATGTGGGTGTATATCTCCGTAGCCGTGATGTCCGAATGACCGAGCAGGAGTTGAACGGTACGCAGGTCCGCACCCCCTTCAAGCAGATGGGTGGCGAAGGAATGACGGAAAGTATGGGGCGAAATGCTCCGCTTGATGTCCGCCTTGGCGGCGTAGTTCTTGATCAGCTTCCATACCCCCTGGCGGGTCAGCCCCTTGCCCGAGCGGTTGAGGAACATGCAATCCTCTGCCGGACGAAAGGTGGGTCGGGTATTTTGCAGATAACGGTTGAGCACGTCCTGGGCCACATAGTGAATGGGGACGAGCCGTTCCTTGGCCCCCTTGCCGAACACCCGGAGCAGACCGGTCTGCGCGTCGTAGTCGAGGACTTTCATCTGGATCAATTCCGAAACACGCAGTCCGGCGGCATAGAGGAGTTCAAGCATGGCCTTGTCGCGCATGCCGAGTTGGGTGGAAGTATCCGGCAAGGCGAGCACGCGGGAAATTTCCTCCCTCGAAAGAAATTCAGGAAGCTTTTTCGGCAGCTTGGGATTCTCAAGCAGGTGGCCTGGGTCCTCCTTGTACCATCGCTGGTCTAGGGCGAAAGCGAAAAAACCGCGCAGGGAGGAGAGATGGCGGGCCAGGGACCGGCTCTGGAGTCCCTTGGCGCGCAGAAAGGTAAGATAGAGGAAAAGCGTTCTATCCGTGAGGTCTTCCAGTCGAAACGCCTTTTCCCAGAGAAAGACGAGCAGGGAGGTGAGGTCCGCAGAATACCCGGAGAGGCTGTTTTCCGACAACCCCTTCTCTATGAGGACATACTCCAGATACCTATCCACCCAATGGTGGCTGGGGAGGGCGTCTTTTCCTGATTTGCTTTCACTGGACATGATCACGTCACTATCACGACTTTCTATTGATATTCATACAAAACCATCTCCCGGCACGATTGTCACTCACAGACTGCCGACCGATAATACCTCGGATTCATCCGATAGCTAACAAGCGGCCGGACAAAGAGCAATGGTTCACGTTGACAGTGTGACACTGCCCATTTATGAAAGTCCTTCTTAGTTCAAAGCAAGGAGAGTGTTTACATGTCAGATTTCAGTCTCGCCGATCGCCTGTCGACCGTGCCCCCGTATCTTTTCGCAGCCATAGACAAGGCCAAGGCCGAAGTGGCGGCAAAGGGCATGGACATCATCAGCCTCGGCATAGGCGACCCGGACCTGCCCACGCCCGATTTCATCATCGAAGCTCTGTATAACGGAGCCAAGAAACCGAAAAACCATCAATATCCTTCATATATAGGCATGAAGTCGTACCGTCAGGCCGTTGCCGACTGGTACAAACAGCGCTTTGATGTCGACCTGGACGCCGACAGGGAGGTTGTCAGCCTCATCGGTTCCAAGGAAGGCATCGCGCATTTCCCGATGGCCTTCATCAACCCGGGGGACCTGGCACTGATCGCCACCCCAAACTACCCCGTCTACGGCATCGCGACCGCCTTTGCCGGCGGCGAGGTCAAATACCTGCCGTTGCTTGAGGAAAACGACTTTCTCGTGGACCTGGACGCCATCGACAACGACACCTGGGCCAAGGCCAAGATGATCTTCGTGTGCTACCCGAACAATCCGACGGCAGCTACGGCCACCAAGGAATTCTACGACAGGCTCATTGAAAAGGCCAAGGAATTCAACGTTATCGTCATCTCAGATGCCGCATACACGGAGATTTAATACAACCCCGACGACCGGCCCATCTCAATCCTTGA
>CAMYLL010000107.1 GCA_947259235.1 uncultured Pseudodesulfovibrio sp.
TCTACGGGGAAAGCGCCATCGTTCCGGCCTCTGCCGTCGCCCAATACCCCGATAATCTCTCGCCGATCGAAGGGGCGGCTATCTGGATGCAGTACCTCACCGCCTTCGGCGCGCTGGTGGAATACGGTCACATAAAAAAGGACGACCCGGTCTTGATCACGGCGGCCAGTAGCAGCGTAGGTCTGGCTGCGATCCAGATCACCAAGGCCGCCGGAGCTCTGGCCCTCGCCACCACCCGGGGCGCGGACAAGAAACAATTCCTTCTGGATGCCGGGGCGGACCAGGTCATCGTGACCGACGACGAAGACCTGACAGAACGGGTCATGGCCATAACTGGTGGCAAGGGTGCCCGCATCGCCTTCGACCCCGTGGCCGGGCCTTTCCTTGAGAAACTCGCCGAAGCCGCCGCTCCGGGCGGAATCATCTTCGAGTACGGCGCGCTTTCGACGGAACCCACAGCCTTCCCCCTGTTTCCCGCGCTGGGGAAAGGCCTGACCCTTCGCGGCTATACCCTGTTCGAAATCGTCCGGGACCCTGAGAAGCTCGCCCGCGGCAAACAGTATATCTACGCCGGTCTTAAGTCCGGCACCCTGAAACCTCTCATCGACCGCACCTTCCCCCTGGACGCCATTGTCGACGCCCACCGGTACATGGAGTCCAACCGACAAAAAGGCAAGATCGTGATCAGGGTTCAGGGTTGATTGACCTCATGTGCGGTTGCTCAGCACTGTATTTCGGAGCAGGTCGCGGGCCTGCACCCTGGAAAAAAGTTCGTTTAAATACTGACAACTTCAGAAAAGGAGAAAAGCCATGAAAGCTGCCATCGTTGTTCTCTCGGATCCCAAGTCCGGCTCGGAAGAAGCCCTGGGGCGTTTATTCAATGCGCTCGCCGCAGCCTACGACTTCAAGCAGCACGGCGAGGTGACAATCCTCTTTCAAGGAACCGGCACGCGCTGGGTCGGTGAAATCACCAAGGCCGAGCATCCGGCCCATGCGCTGTTCGAAGAAGTGAAGGACCAGGTTGCCGGGGTCTCTTGCGGCTGTGCTGACGTATTCGGCGCGACCGAAGCTGCAGAGAAAGCCGGCTTCGACCTTATCAAGGAGAACCCGGTCCCCGGGACAAGCGGTCTGCCAAGCCTGCAGAAATTAGTCGCTGATGGCTACACCGTCCTGACTTTTTGAGGTGTTACTAGAGGCGGGGGCGTAACCCAAAATATTGCGCCTTCGCCCATCTTTAGATGGAGGTAATGTCGTGCGTATCGAAAACCCCTATCACGAAGGCGAGTTGCTCGTGCAACAACGTGCGGGCGTGCTCGAAGAAGGCCGACGGAACAGCCAAGTCATCTCCAATAGCATCATCCAGGGCGCCCTCCAGTTCATCAGTCAACAGCCGCTGGCCGTTCTGGGCAGTCTGGACAAGGAGCTCAACGTCTGGGCATCAGTGCTTGCCGGGCAGCCCGGCTTCATGACGGCGGTTGATGAGCAGACCGTCGAGTTCGACATGACGCGAAGTGCCAAGAATCCGGAGGATCCTTTCTGGGCCAATATCGAAAACCAGCCGAAGGTCGGCATGCTGCTCATCGAATTAGGCTCTCGTCGTCGACTGCGCATTAACGGGAGCATCAAGCGCAGCGCTTCCGAGCGACTCAGCCTCAATGTGGAAGCGGCTTACCCGAACTGTCCGAAATATATCCAGCGCCGGCATCTGACTATCGGCGGCAGCAAAGTTCCCGGCAAACCTCTGCGGGGCAGCGCCCTAGACGACGATCGGCAAAGGCTCATCAGCAGTGCAGATACATTCTTCGTCGCCAGCGCCCATCCCACCCAGGGGGTCGACGCCTCCCACCGAGGTGGCAACCCCGGGTTCATCCGGATCCGTGATGACCGCAGGATCCGCATTCCTGACTATGTGGGCAACAGTATGTTCAACACGCTGGGCAATTTTGCGTCAAACCCCCGGGCAGGGCTGGTATTTCTTGACTTCGATAACGATCGGATGCTGCAACTTACCGGCCGGGCTGAAATCCTATGGGACCTGGATGAACCCAGGCAGGAAACCGGAGGCACCCAACGTTTCTGGGATTTCGAAATCGACCGCTGGTTGGAGGCCGACCTGCCCTATCGGCTGGAGTGGGAGTTCCTCGATTACTCTCCGCAGAACCCGAGCAGTGGAGATGCAGCGTCCCGGTCCGGGCCGGAGTAGACTAGATGAGCGCTTGCCCCCACTGCTTCCACCAGGTTGTCGGGTATGCAGGCCAAGTCGGAGAATCGAATCCATAGGATGGAGGTTGCTTCCATGAAACTGCTGTCCGTGAATGTCTCCTTACCACAAACCGTCGATTACGACGGTACAACTGTTAGCACCGGCATCTTCAAAGAACCGGTCGCAGAACGAGTCATGGTGAGAAAGCTCAACCTGGAGGGTGACGGACAGGCCGACCTGACCGTGCACGGCGGACCCGATAAGGCGGTTTATGTCTATGATTTTGCCAGCTACCACTACTGGCAGCTGGTGCTGGGTCTGGACAACCTTGCCCACGGCCATTTCGGCGAAAACCTCACCGTGGAGGGCATGCCCGATGACCGGGTCCACATCGGCGACGTCTTTCGGGTCGGCGCTGCTATGCTGGAGGTGACCCAGCCAAGGGTCCCCTGCTTCAAACTGGAGCTGAAGATGGGAATGCCGGGCTTTTCCCGGCAGTTTCTGGCCAGCGGCCGGCTGGGATTCTATCTACGGGTGCTGGAAGAAGGTGAGGTCGGCGCCGGGGATGTTATCGAGCGGGTCAAGACCGGTCCTGAACAGATGTCGGTACGCCAACTGGCCCGGCTGCTTTATTTCGACTTCCACAATATTGACCAGATCCGCCGGGTGCTGCAAATCCCCGCCCTGGCGCCTGGATGGCGCGAATCCTTCGAGGAGCTGTTGACCCAATCGGCAGGAGTTCCGAAAAAGCCCCGGGTTGCAGCCAGAGCCTGGCAGGGGTTTCGGACCTTCGTCGTCGACAAGAAGGTGCCCGAAAGCCGGGACATCACCTCCTTTTACATCATTCCCGAAGACCGGGTGCCCCTGCCGGTCTATTTGCCGGGGCAGTTTCTCAGTTTCAAGCTGGACATCCCCGGACAATCCAGGGCGGTGATCCGTACCTATTCTCTCTCCGACGGCCCCTGCCACGAAGGATATTACCGCGTCACCATCAAGCGGGAACCGCCTCCGGAGGACCCCTCGATCGCATCGGGTTCCAATTATTTCCACGACCAGGTCGAGCCGGGTACGCGGCTGAGCGTGGCGGGGCCCCGCGGCGATTTTTATCTGGATACTCAGGGGGAGACGCCGGTGGTGCTGCTGAGCGGCGGCGTGGGGCTGACCCCTATGATCAGCATGCTCAACGCCATCGTCCATGTCGGCAGGAAACGACCGGTCTGGTTTGTTCACGGCACCCGCAACGGCGTCCATCATGTGATGTGCAAGCATATGCGCCGCCTGGACGCCGAGAACGAAAATGTCCGGGTGCATATCTGCTATGACCGACCGTGTCCCGAGGACATCAAGGGCCGTGATTACGACAGCTCCGGCCAGGTGACCGTCGAGCTGCTCAGGCGGTTGCTACCGGACAAGGAGATGGATTTCTATATTTGCGGCCCGCCCCCCTTCATGAAATCGCTCTTTCAGGATTTGCGGGCCTGGGGCGTGCCGGAGAGCAGGATCCGCTACGAACTTTTCGGCTCGACCTCCCTGCTGATTGAGGGGACTCAAGCCCCACACCGAAAGCCCAAACCGGTTGAAAATTACAAGGGTTTAGAGGTCGTCTTTCTGAAATCGGGGATAACAGCCCTGTGGAGCCCGGACTTTGACAACCTGCTCGATTTCGCCGAGGCCCAAGGGGTCTATCCCGCATGCAGCTGTCGCTCGGGGATCTGCCAGATCTGTATGCATGAGCTTCTCGAAGGCGAGGTGGACTATGCGGTCGAGCCCTTGGACCCGCCCTATCCGGCACAGGTGTTGCTCTGCTGCGCCCGGCCCATGACCGACATCGTTATCGATGTGTGACCATCCCGACGGTCGGCGGTTTTAGGGAGACTCTCGGCAGGATGAAAAAACTGGGAACCGGTCCCAGAGAAAGAGGCGTGTCTATGAAATTTTCCATACTCCCAATATTCTTGACCGGTGTTTTTGCCTTCTGCTTGTTCATTACCCGCAGGGCCAAAATAAACCGGGCGATAAATACGGCAGAAGTACGCAGCGTCTACGTTCTGCTTCTGGCGTTTTTCGTCTGGACGCTGATCAGCATCGCGCTGGGAATAACGGGGATCCACGCGTCGCCTGCACTTTTGGAGCGGGTACCACTGCTGTGGCAAGCCTGCGTGGCCGTTGTCATTTTAGCTGTCAATTTGCTTCTCTCCGGAAACCTTCGAAGCGCCCTGCGCGGTATAGCAGCAAGCACACCATGGCACTGGCTGGTCTTTATTCAGGCGTTGCGCATCGGGGCGCTGGGCGCGGTGATAAAAGGGATCAAAGGCGAAGTCACGTCCAGCTTCGTTTTCTGGGTCGGCATACCGGACTTTTTATACGGCGCCTCTGCCCTCATCGTGGGCTGGCTGCTGCTGCGAAAAGCCATCAGTAATCGCGCGCTGCTGATCTGGAACCTTATCGGCCCCGCCATCATCCTCATGCCGATATTTATTTTCATGCCCTACTGGATGAGCGAGCCGGGCTTCATCTTCATCTTTGAATTCCCGATGGTGTTGTCGCCGAGCATCATCGTTCCCATATTGCTTTTCCTGAACTTACTACTGGCATGGGGAGTTTTTGAATCAACCGGAGAACCATGAAATCGGATCAATTCGCCATGATTTCTTTCAACCCGTTCGCTTCAAAAAATGGGAGACAAAGAATGATGACCCAAGAGATTTCTGCAGACTTTCCGTACCAGTCAAACTATATCGAAGTTCAGGGATCGAGGATTCACTACCTCGATAAAGGCACAGGCGACCCGATCCTTTTTCTGCACGGTAACCCCACTTCCTCCTACCTGTGGCGGAACATTATCCCCCACCTGACCTCCTTGGGGCGATGCCTGGCACCGGATCTCATCGGCATGGGCAAGTCGGATAAACCGGACATCGAGTATCGGTTCTTCGACCACGTCAAATACCTGGAAAGCTTCATCGAAAAGCTGGCCCTGAAAAATCTCACCCTGGTCGTGCACGACTGGGGCAGCGCCCTCGGTTTTCATCACGCCAGCCGGCATGAGGACAACGTCAAAGGGATCGCCTTCATGGAAGCGATTGTCATGCCCTTTCGCTGGGAGGCATTTTCGGCGGACGTGAAAGAAATGTTCCAGGCCTTTCGGACCCCCGAGGTCGGTTGGGAGATGATCGTCAACCAGAATGTGTTCGTCGAGCAGATCCTGCTCTCCAAAGGAGAGGTCCGGGAGCTTAGTGAGGCGGAGAAAAACCACTACCGGGAGCCGTTTCTGGAGCCGGCCAGCCGTAAACCGGTCTGGCGCTGGCCCAATGAGATTCCCATCGAGGGGCAACCGGCCGATGTCGCCGAGGCGGTGGAAGCCTACAACCGGTGGCTCCAGCAGTCGGACCTGCCGAAGCTGCTCTTCCATGCCTCGCCGGGGGCATCCTGCCCCCGCCGATGGTGGAGTGGTGCCGACAGCAGCTGAAAAACCTGAAGACGGTCGATATCGGTGCAGGAACCCATTATCTGCAGGAGGACAATCCGCACCTGATCGGCTCGGAGCTGGCCAAATGGTGCCGCGGACTTGTCGTGGAGACGAAAAGATAAGGAACCGGACGAGAGGAGTGCTTAGGTCTACGCCAAGAGGGAGAGACAACCTTACACAACGAATAACCGACAACCCTTATTGAGGAGATCACCATGGCTAAAATTGAAATCTATTCAAAAGAATGGTGCCCCTACTGCGCCAAGGCCAAGGCACTGATGCGCAGCAAGAAGCTCGAATACCAGGAAGTTGATGTGACCTCGGATGCTATGCGTGAGCAAGAAATGATCGAGCGATCCCGACGCCGGACCGTGCCCCAGATCTTCATCGATGAACAATCAGTCGGCGGCTATGACGATCTGGCGCAGTTGAACGCGACAGGTAAACTTGACCAACTCCTCAATATCGTGTCCCCGGTTGACCTAACCAAGGTCTACGATGTGGCCATTATCGGGGCCGGTCCGGCCGGCATGTCAGCCGCGATCTATGCTGTGCGCAAGAATCTTTCAACCCTGATCATTGCCTCCGATATCGGTGGGCAGTTGGGGACCACCTACGAAGTCGGCAATTATCCCGGCTTTCAGATGATCACCGGACCAGACTTGGTCGAGCAATTCGAAAAACAAGTGGATCAATATAGCATCGATAAAATGGTGGGCGAGAAGGTGGCTGGCCTGCGCGTTGAAGATCGCTGCAAGATCCTGGAAACTGCTGCAGGCCGCGAAATTCACACGCGCTCAGTCATCATTGCGACGGGGGCGTTCAAACAAAAGCTCAATATTCCAGGTGAAAAAGAACTGTCGGGTAAGGGCGTGGTGTACTGCTCAACCTGTGATGGCCCCTTGTTCAAGGACATGGACATTGCCATCATCGGTGGAGGTAATTCAGGCCTGGAGGCGGCCATCGAAATGAACGGGCTGGCCCGCAAGGTCTATCTGATTTCACGTACCGAGTGGAATGGTGACTCGATTCTGCAGGATAAGGTACAAAACGCCGAACGGGTGGAGTCACTGGCGTTGCATGATCCGGTCGAAATTCACGGAGCGGACCAGGTCGAAGGGCTCACGGTGAAGACTCTTGCCTCCGGCGAAACCCGAAGGCTCGAAGTGCAGGGGGTCTTCATCGAAATCGGACTCTTCCCGAACACCGATTTTGTTCTTGATCTGCTGGATACCAACGAGCGTGGTGAGATCAAGGTCGATAGTCGGGGAAAAACGGGAATAAAAGGAGTATTTGCGGCGGGGGATGTAACGGATTCACACGACAAGCAGATCGTGATTGCCGCCGGCGCCGGTGCCAATGCCGCATTGGGTGCATTTGAGTATCTGATTACCCAGCACTAAGTAGCACATTAGGCGGCCTGTCACTTGAATACCGCCGATGGCTTTGGTGATCAGTTAGTGGAGAAGAGAGCATCTTGTTGCGACGGCGTTTCCGCACGGATTCCGGCCAGGGCCGTGATGATCGGATGACCACAGGAAGCATCAATTCGGCCATTATCCTGTCAGCGGCGTTCCTGCGTACGGGAGACATCGGTCCGACACCTGTCGCGCTGCTGGGTCAGGTTTACGCATTGCCGGTCCTGTTTGGATTTGTCTCACAAGCCATCGATTATCGGTGGGCAGCTAAAGCTTATTGCCGATTAGCCGGTCCGCAAATTCCTCAGAGAGGGATCAAGCAGAGCGCACGATGAAAGAAGAAACGGATGAATTCCACAGCGAGCACCAAACAACAGAATCAGCTACTGGACACCAAGACCGTACTCCTGAACAAATCAGGGCTCAAGGTCCGCTATGCCGAGCTGGGCGATCCGGCGAGCCCGCCGATGGTGCTACTGCATGGTGTGCCCGAGAACCTGCAAGGCTGGTACGCCGCGGTGCCGCTCCTGGCCGAGAGGAACCACGTGCTGGCTCTCGACTGGCCTGGTTTTGGCGGGAGTGACCCGCTGACCTCTCCCAAAGACTACACGTCACTCCGCTTTGCTGAGGTGATTGTAGACTTCATGGACTCCCTTCAGATCACTCAAGCGATCCTGATTGCCACAGACATTGCCCTTCTCCCATCGCTGCTGGTCGGCCTGGAGCACCCGAGCCACGTCTCTAAGCTGGTGGTGATGGACGGCATTCCGTTCCC
>CAMYLL010000108.1 GCA_947259235.1 uncultured Pseudodesulfovibrio sp.
GAATCCCACTCTCGCCTTCGGCGAAAACCTGCTTTAAAGGGCGGCCGCTACCGCGTCAACCCGGGAAAATAGCTTACCATGCGAGAAGCCCCGAAACCTTTATGGCTCGGGGCTTCTTGCCTATTTATCAACAGTTATGGGAAACGTCTTTCGATTGCGTCAGGAATGGGAAAAGGGCAAAGCCGTGCGGAGGCGACTCCGGCGGCTTTGCCCTTGCCGTTATCCCTTTCTCCTCTTTTTCTTCAATTCCTTGGCGAACATGGCAATGCCTTTCCAGCGTTCCTTTTCCACCCTGTCCGCGCTCTTGTGCTGCCGTTGCGCGAGGTAGTCGAGCTCCCGTTTCATCTTGTGGTAGCTTTCGAGCCGCCCCTGCGGGAGTTCCCCGTTCGCCACAGTCTCCAGGACGCGACAGCCGAGCTCATGGCTGTGGGTGCAGTCGGAAAAGCGGCACTCCAGAGCCAGGCCGTCGATGTCGGCAAAGGCGCTGGCCAATCCGCCGTCGTTTTCGTGAAAGGCGATCTCACGGATGCCGGGGTTGTCTATCAGCATGCCGCCCTGGGGCATGACGATCAGGTCGCGCCCCGTGGTGGTGTGTCTGCCCTTGCCCACGCTGCGGCTGACCGGGCCGGTCACCTGGACGGAATCGCCGTGGAGCCTGTTCAGGAGCGTTGACTTGCCCGCACCGGACGAGCCGATCATGGTGACCGTCTTTCCCGGGGCGAGGTAGTGCTCCAGTTCGCGTATGCCCTCTGACTCGCCCGCCGCCACGAGGTGGACGGGGACGCCGAGGGCCACCTGTTCCACCTCGTCCGCGCAGGCCTCCGGCTCCGCGTGCAGGTCCGCCTTGGTCAGGACGATTGCGGGACTCAGGCCGCAGTTGTAGACAAGGGTCAGGTACCGCTCGATGCGGCGCGGGTTGAAGTCCCGGTCAAGGCCGCACACGATGCATACCGTATCGAGATTGGCGGCCATGACCTGCTCCTGTGTCCCTGCGGCCGTGTTCTTGCCCCGTCCTCCGGCGGCCCCGCGTGACAAAGCGTTGCGCCGGGGCAGCACCCGCGTGATCAGCTTGTCCTGCACAAGGACCCAGTCGCCGACCACGGGGTACAACGCCCCTGGCGCGGCCGACGCGGCCCGATGGCGCAGTGTGCCGGAAATCCGGGCCAGCCATCCCTCGCCGCCCTGGCTCAGATGAAACAGGTCCTTGTTGACGCCGATGACGCGCGCGGGAGTTCCCGGCCCGTCGGCGTGCTCCTGAAAACAGGCGTTCCAGCCCAGGGAGGCGAGCCGGGTCATTGGAGTGGAATCAGTAGTGGATTCGATTGTCTTATTCATTTGGTATCACCATCTGTTGCTGTCCTGAAAATGGCGGGCGCGCCCTGGGCGAGCCTGCCGCGTATCAGGAGTGTTCGACCGGAACCACATACGCCGGGCGCGGGACATGGCTGTCCCGCAGCCCGAACGATACATGGACGTCATGAATTGCAGGGTGGTGGGTTGCCGAAACGATAGGGTACACAAGAGTGGACGGAACTCCGAACAGAGCTCCGGCACGGCGAGGACCGGGAGGAGGCCGAAAGGCCCCTCGTGCTGAATCAGATCATTCTGGTTCCCGCGTGTTACCCGTTGTCGGCAACGTGCGGAACAAGCTCCAATGATCTCGTAGACATAAAAACTCCAATAGATGAATTGTGACGCGGGATCTATACTGAGCATCCGATCCGCTGTCAACACCGCCTGCCGGGGATGCCGTTGCAGGTTTCGGGGCGGGGCGTGCCCTCAGGCGAGGCGTGCGCCGTCGAAGTCGAAGACAGCATGGGTCACCTGACACCGTCCGCCGGAGAAGGCGCGGGCCGCATGCGCGGCCTCGGCCGTGAGCAGGCTCAGGAGGGCGGGAAGGGCAGGGTCGCTCCGCAGCAGGTCGAGGACCTGGCGTGCGGTATTTGCATCGGCTATCTCCGGCTGGTGGTGCGGGGCGCAGCCTGCCTGGGCGCACCATGCGGCGAGCCGGGCGAAGTCCACGGGGTGGGTCTTTGCATGGGTGTAGGCCAGCCCCTGTGCCTGCTTGACCAGCTTGCCGAAGAAGAGCGACCAGCTGACGCGGGTGAAGCCACGATCGGCCGCCGCGTTCATGGAAAATTCAAAGAAATCTGCGGCCTGGATCATGGCGAGCTGCGGCGTGCCAGGGAAGGCATCGAGGTAGAGCCGCTCCGAGCGGCGGCCCGTGGTGAAGACCGCGTGGTCGATTCTCTGCGCCCTGGCCACGTCGAGCCCCTCGGCCACGGTCGCCTTCCACGACTCGTGGGAGTAGGGCTTGACGATGCCCTGCGTGCCGAGGATGGAGATGCCGCCAATGATCCCCAGGCGCGGGTTCATGGTTTTCGCGGCCAGCTTCTCGCCTTCGGGGACTTCGACGCGCACGGTGATGTGCAGGGGGGTGCTGGCGCATTGCCGCGGCGCGGACTCCGGCCTCGATCTGCTTGCGCGGCTCCGGGTTGATGGCGGCCTGGCCCACGGCCACGGGGAGCCCCGGCAGGGTGGCGCGGCCCACGCCCGTGCCGCCGTCGATGTCCACAGTCAGCCCGGCTGGACTCGGGGCGAGCAGGGTCATGGCCTGGATGTCACAGCCGTGGGTCGCGTCAGGGTCGTCGCCGCCGTCCTTGATCACCGTGACGCGCACTCCCGCGCCCTCTGGCTCGTAGCGGGCAACCGGCACGTCGAGATGGCCCCCGGGGGGCAGCGGAACACGCACGCTGGCCGGTCGTTCGCCCGTGAGCAGGTGGAGCACCCCGGCCATGGCCGCGGCCGTGACGCAGGAGCCGGTGGTCCGTCCCGAGCGGAGTTCCCGGGTCATTTCTTCTTCCTGATCCGTTCCGGGCCGGAGTAGAGGTGGGTCCCCGCCTGGGCCGAGATGTTCTGGATCATGTTGCCGAAGAGCGCCACGTGGAAGGGATACATGGCAATCCAGTAGAGGATGCCCATGAGCCCGCGCGGCAGGAAGCGGGCGGTCATGGAGATGTCCACGGCGTTTTCCCACTGGCTGTCCAGACGAAATTCAAGCAGGGCCTCGCCGGGCAGGCGCATCTCCGCCAGGAGCAGCAGCCTGCGCCCGGGGTCGATGTCCAGCACGCGCCAGAAGTCCAGGGCGTCGCCCACGCGGGCTGATTTCTGGCCGCTGGGACGGCCGCGCGAGAGGCCCGGTCCGGCCAGGAGCCTGTCGATGAAGCCGCGCAGCCGCCACAGGGGGTCGCCATAATACCATCCCTGCTCGCCGCCGATGCGCTCGATCAGCTCCCAGACCTTGGCCGGGTCACCCTGGAGCCTGGCCTTGTAGCCCATCTCGTACCGGGTTCCGCCCGCATAGTCCGGGTCGTTCTCGGAGGCCCACTCGGGCATGCACGCGCTGCCCACGTCGAAGAGGCAGGTCTCCACCTTCTCGTGCTCGGTCTTGTCCAGGGCGCGGCGGATGGCCTCGCGGCAGGAGAGCAGCTCCTGGGGAACCAGCTCGCGGATGGTGTTCTCGCGGCAGATGACCTCGTTCCTGAGCCCCTCGATGAGGGATCGGGCCAGGGTCAGGGGAACCGGGGTGATCAGGCTGACCCAGAAGGAGGAGAGCCGGGGCGAGAGAAAGGGCATGGGCAGGAGGCGCCGCCTCGGGATGCCCGCCACCTCGGCATAGAGGGTGAAAAGCTCGGCATAGGAGAGGACGTCCGGCCCGCCGATGTCCAGGGTGTGGCCCGCGGTGGCCTGGTTTTCCAGGCATCCCACGAGGTAGCCAAGGACGTTGCGGATGGCCACGGGCTGGGTCTTGGTGCGCACCCAGGCCGGGGTGATCATGAAGGGCAGCCTGTCCGCCAGATAGCGCACCAGCTCGAAGGACGACGAGCCGGAGCCGATGATCTGGGCGGCGCGCAGGGTGGTCACCCTGGCCGGGCCGAGGGCCAGGATGCGGCCCACCTCGGCGCGGGAGCGCAGGTGCTTGGACAGGGGGTGGTCGTCGTGGTCCTCGCCCAGTCCGCCCAGGTATATGATCCGCTCGAGGCCGGTGGCCGAGGCGGCGGTGATCATGTTGTAGGCCGCGTCGCGCTCCTGGGCGGCAAAGTCGCGGCTGGGGTGGCTCATGGAATGGACGAGGTAGAAGGCGGCGCGGCAGCCGTGGGCGGCCTGGGTCAGGCTCTGCGCGTCGTGCATGTCGGCACGGACGATCTCCACGCGGGGATTGTCCGCCCAGGGGCGGGAGCGGATCTTTTCCACGCTGCGCCCGGCGGCGCGGACCGCGTGCCCCCGCTCCAGGAGCATGGGCACGAGCCTGCCGCCGACATAGCCCGTGGAGCCGAGCACGAGAACCGGACGATCATCCATGGGAGCCTCCGTAGTGGTTTCCCCGGCGGATTGTCGCGCGGTCCGTGGTCTTGCGCCCGGCCGGGCTCATCCGCGTGGTCGGGGCGCTATTTCTTTTTACCGGTGTTGAAGCGGTAGCCGTCGCCGTCGCGCTGGACCCAGCCCTTGTCGGTCATGCATTTGCTGTAGACCTTGTACTGCATGTCCTTGTCCAGGGGATACTGCTCGCCCGCCATGAGGTCACAGGCGCGGGAGTCCTTGGTGAACTGGGCGTCGGACTGGGCCGAGTCCTCGATGGCGGGGTTCTGCCACTGCTTTGAACAGCCGGCCGTGAACGCAAGGGACCCGAGAAGCACGGTCAGGCACAGGGTGAGCAGAAAGGGGCGCATGGCGGCTCCTTTGAAGTTTATTCGTCCTTGAGTTGACGGCCCATGAGGTCTTTGACCGCGCGGGCCGGGTCCTTGTCTTCATACAGGATACTATAGACCTGTTCGGTAATGGGCAACTCCACTCCGAGCTTTTGGGACAGATTATACAGCGCCTTGGTGGTCTTCACGCCCTCGGCCACGGCCTTCATCTGGCCGATGATGGCCTCAAGGGCCATGCCCTGGCCCAGCTTGAGGCCCACCTGACGGTTGCGCGAGAGGTCGCCGGTGCAGGTGAGCACCAGGTCGCCCATGCCGGAGAGGCCCATAAAGGTCCGCTCCTGGCCGCCCATGGCCTGACCCAGGCGGCTCATCTCGGCCAGCCCCCGGGTGATGAGGGCGGCCCGTGCGTCGTGGCCGAAGCCCAGCCCGTCGGAGATGCCTGCGGCGATGGCGATGACGTTCTTGACCGCGCCGCCCAGCTCCACGCCGCGATAGTCCGGGGTGAAGTAGACGCGAAAGGCCGGGGTGGAGAAGGCGGCCTGCAGCTCGCGGCCCAGCTCGTGATCCTCGCAGCCGATGGACACGGTGGTGGGCATGTCGCGGCTGACCTCTGCGGCAAAGGAGGGACCGGAGAGGGAGGCGTAGCGCGGGTGCTTGCCGTCCAGGGCCTGGGCCACCACGCGGCTCATGGGGGCCAGGGTTTCCAGCTCGATGCCCTTGGAGGCGCAGACCATCACCGGGCTGTCCGGCAGGATGTCGCGGAAGCCTTCGAGGGCGGGGCGGATGAACTGGCTGGGGATGACCAGCAGGTAATAATCGGCTCCGGCAAAGGCGATCTCGGGGTCGGACTCCACGTTCAGGGCGTCGCTCAGGGTGATTCCGGGCAGAAAGGTCGTGTTTTCGCGTTTTTCGAGGATGGTCTGGACCACCTCGGGCTCGCGGGCCCACAGGGTGGCGTTGACCCCGTTTCTGGCGAGCATGTCGGCCAGGGTGGTTCCCCACGCACCGGCTCCGAGAACGGCTATCTTCATGGAAAAGCTCCTTTATTCGTAAGGTGGCGCACAGCATACGTGGGCCGGACCGCGCTGGCAAGCCCGGAAAGCCCCGGCCTCCCGGCGTCGGCGGGGCGTCGGGTCTGCGGGGCGGGGTTTTCGGCTTCCGGCTGTTGCATCCTGCTGCGCGGGCGGGTATAGACCGAACCCATGGCAATACAGTTCACACAGACACAAGAGAAGATCCTGGCCCTGGCGGGCGCCGACCTGCCGGATACCGCCCGTCCCTTCCAGACCATCGCCGAACAGGTGGGGGTGGACGAGCAGACCGTCATCGACCTGCTGGCTGACCTCAAGGAGCGCAAAATCATCCGCCGCTTCGGGGCCACCCTGCGCCACCAGAAGGCGGGCTACGGCCACAACGCCATGGTGGCCTGGCGCGTGCCCGAGGACAGGGCCGAGGACGTGGGCACCATCTTCGCCGCCCGGCCCGAGATCAGCCACTGCTACATCCGCCGCACCTACCCGGAGTGGACCTACAACGTCTACACCATGATCCACGGCGAGCGGCCCGGCCAGACCGACGAGGTGGTGGCCGAGCTGGAGCAGGCCACGGGCATCGACGACAACTGCACCCTCAAGTCCCTCAAGGAACTCAAGAAGACCTCCATGGTCTATTTCAAATAGGAGCCGCCCAATGGATTCCAAGACACTTTACGCCAAGGCCCAGACCCTCATGCCCGGCGGGGTCAACTCCCCCCTGCGCGCCTGCCGCTACGTCAACGCCGAGCCCGTCTTCATCGACCGCGCCAAGGGTGCGCGCATGTGGGACGTCGAGGGCCGCGAATACATCGACTACGTCCTCAGCTGGGGCCCCATGATCCTGGGCCACCAGGACCCGGCCGTGTCCGAGGCCGCGCACCGCGCCGTGGACCACGGCTCCAGCTTCGGCGCGCCCTGCTACGGCGAGATCGCCCTGGCCGAGGAGATATCCAAGCTCATCCCGTCCATGGAGATGATGCGCATGGTTTCCTCCGGCACCGAGGCGACCATGTCCGCCCTGCGTCTGGCGCGCGGCTACACGGGCCGCAGCAAGCTGATCAAGTTTATCGGCAACTATCACGGGCATAACGACGCCTTCCTCGCCGCCGCAGGCTCGGCCGCGGCCACCGTGCCCGGGACCCCCGGCGTGCCCGAGGAGATCGTCCGCCATACCCTGCTCGCCCAGTACAACGACCTCGACGCCGTGCGCGCCCATTTCGAGGCGAGCGGCGACGAGATCGCCTGCGTCATCGTGGAGCCCATGGCGGGCAACATGGGGCTGGTCCTGCCCGTGGACGGGTTTCTCCAGGGGCTGCGCGACCTGTGCACCGAGTACGGCGCGCTGCTCATCTTCGACGAGGTCATCACCGGCTTCCGGCTGGCCCCGGGCGGGGCGCAGGAGCGGTTCGGCATCACCCCGGACCTGACCACCCTGGGCAAGATCATCGGCGGCGGGTTCCCCGTGGGATGCTACGGCGGCAGCCGCGAGATCATGGGTCACATGGCCCCGGTGGGCGGCGTGTTCCAGGCGGGCACGCTGTCCGGCAACCCGGTGGCCATGGCCGCCGGACTGGCCACCCTCAAGCGGCTGCAGGAGTGCGACTATGCCGCCCTCGAGGCCCGCTCCCTTGCCCTGGCCCGCGAGCTGACGGCGATCATGGAGTCCAAGGGACAGTCCGTGTACCTCGCCACCATGGCCTCGGCCTTCACCATGTACTTCTCCGACCGGCCGGTGACCAACATGATCGAGTCCGGCAAAAGTGACTCCGGCGCGTACGCCGCCTACTGGCAGCAGATGCTGGCCCAGGGCATCTACCTCGCCCCGGCGGGCTTCGAGTGCGCCTTCACCTCCTTTGCCCATACGGACGAGGACTTCGAGAAAACCCTCGAGGCGGCGCGCAAGGTCCGGTTCTAACCGCCATACAGACGACATCGGGCCGGTCGGTTTTTCCGTCCGGCCTGTTTTCTTGGGGCGTCGGGCGCTGTCGGCGGTGGGCGGGCGCAGTTTTTCGCGAAGGCCGGGGCTTCATCCCCGGGTTCGTCCGCGTAATCCGCAATGAGGACAAGGAGCCCGCTCCTCTGCTAAAGGG
>CAMYLL010000109.1 GCA_947259235.1 uncultured Pseudodesulfovibrio sp.
CCGACCTGGACATGGTCCGCGTCTTCAACAAGGTGGGCGAGCAGAAGGTCCGGGTCAAGCTGACCGACAACGTCGCCAGGGACTGCCTCCTCATGTACGAGGCGTGGTTCGGCAAGGGGACGGATTTCAACGTCCAGAACCTGGTGGACGACGAATCCGCCGACATGGGCGCATTCAAGGCTGGCGCTCCCGGCGTCGCCATCCACGATCAGTTTGCCAATGTTGAAAAGGCCCGGGGGGGTGAATAATGAAAAAACAATACGCGTGTCTGGTTGATTCCGAGCGGTGCATCGGGTGTTTCACCTGCGCCATGGCCTGCCGCAACTACTATCATCAGGAGGAGGGCGTCGTCTGGCGCGAGGTCTACCCCCTGGACGAGGAGATTTATCCTCACCGCGAACGGGCGTTCTTTTCCCTGTCCTGCAACCATTGCGAGGACCCGGCCTGTCTCAACGTCTGCCCGGTGCAGGCGTATACCAAGCGGGAGAAGGACGGCGTTGTGGTGCATGATCAGGAGAAATGCATCGGCTGCGGCAACTGCATCCGCTCCTGCCCCTATGGCGCGCCCAGGTACAACCCGGTCGAAAAGCGGGCCGAGAAATGCAGCCTGTGCCACGAGCGGCTGGATGCGGACCTGCAACCCGCCTGTACCCAGGCCTGCCCCACCGGCGCGCTCTCTCTGGTCGACCTGGCTGCCATGGAGCAGACCAGTCAGGTGCAGTATCCCGCCGGATATCCCAAAATGACACAGTTGAACCCGTCCACGCGGTTCATTCTGCCCAAAGTTCCGAAGATGGTGAGGAGGTAGGTATGCAGTCCATCGAATTCCCGCTGGTCCTTTTCACGGTGCTGTCCCAGGCGGCCATCGGCATTGCCCTCATGGGCGCGGTGCGTGTGGCGGCCGGGCCTGACGGAGGCGATGCCAAGCGCCAGTGGCGCATGGTGGCCGGACTGATGGTGCTCGGCCTCATCGGTTCGCTCTTCCACCTCGGCCATCCTCTCGATGCGCCCGATGCACTCAAACACCTGTCCACGGCGTGGCTGAGCCGCGAGGTTCTCTTTGCCGGTCTGTTCGTGGGGCTGGCCATCCTGGCCGCCCTCATTGCGGACAAAAACGGCAGCGCCATCCTCTCCGGCGCTGGCGCGCTCCTCGGCCTTGCGGTCATCCTGTCCACGGGCATGACCTATGCGCCCCCGGCCTTTCCCGCGGTGAACAACGCCCTGCCGACCGTCTTCTTCCTGGTCAGCGCGGTGACGCTGGGCGCGGGATTCGCCAGCTGGTTTGCCGGGCCCGGGAGGCAGCCGCTCCTGGCGCGCATCTTCACTTCGGCCCTGATAGTCGGGCTGGTGGTCAACCTGGTCGCCCCCTGCGTGTGGCTGTCAGGCGGCGAGGTCATGCGCATGACCGGTCTGGCCTGGTTCGGCTCCAGTCTGTATTGGGCGCACATAGCCGTGATGGCCGCGTCGCTGGCTGTTATCTGGAAAACAAGAACCATCCCCATGTGGTTGCCGATCCTGGTTCTTTTCGGCGAGCTTGTGGGCCGTGCCGGTTTCTTTGCCGACACGATTCATACGGCGGCAAACATGGGTGGCCTCTACTAACCTCCTCGTTTGACGGGAGTGGAGCCTTCGGGCTTCACTCCCATCATTCGGAATCCTCCTGCAACCTGCCGCCTCTCCGTCTGGCCCGGGACTCTTGCGTCCGGGTCAGTGGATGTTGTGAAACGGATTGATCATGTTTTTTTGCGGGTTGGGAGTGGTCAGCAGGACGTCCTTGACTCCCTCTATCTTCTGGGCCGCGGCCGTGATCCTGCCTATCGCCTTGTCCGTCAGCACGGAATGGATGTCGGGCGCGATGATGCTGACGACCCCGGCCTCGGCTTTGACAACGGCGGACGGCAACAGGCTTATGGTGGCGCTTTGCACCTGCGCCGCGAGGTACATGTCCTCCACGGCCTCCCGGGAGCCGGGCGCTTCCTGAAAGGCCTTCTTCTGCACGGCGTGGCAGACGATGTCTGCGGCGTCATCCACCGTGAGCCCGCCGATGTGGAGCACCATGTCGTAGAGCCTGCTGTCCCAGGTGTCGATGCCGTAAACCTGCATGCCCCATTTGCGGCGTTCGTCGTCGTCCTTCATCAGGATGTACCGGGCTTCCTCCTCGCTGATGTTTTCCCTGCGCATCTCCTCCTGAACGCGGTCGGTCATGTCCGCGATGATGCGGAGCTTGAAGATGTGGGGAATGCCCGAGAGAAAAAACTGCCCGGCCAGTCCGTGGTAGACGATGTTTCCCTGCATCGCATACTGCAGGAGCGACGTGCGCAGGTGGCAGAGGTAGCGCTCCTTTCCGTGCGTGAACCGTTCGAGTACGGACGGGGCGTCGTGCAGGGCGCGGACGAGTTTTATTTCCGGAATGTTGAATTCCTTTGAAGCGGCCAGGAGGATGTCTCGTGAAAGACATTCGTATCCCAGTCGTGATGCAACTTCTTCCGCAACAGCCTTACCTCTGCTGTACGATCCGCGTGAGATGGTGATGATTGTCATTGTGGCCTCGCTGGTAACTGGTTCCGGCGACAGGCAGGCCGAATACGCGGCACGCCCGTGCGCGTTCTCAAACGGGCTGAAGAGTACTCCCTTTACAGGGTGTTGACCAGCTTCCCTCGCTATTGACTGAATACTCCCGTCCGCGAGGTGGCAACGGTGATCGGGCGAGAAGGCAAATAAAAAGCCCGGGCCGAGGCCCGGGCATGATTCTTTGATTGCCGTCGCCTGTCGGCGACAACACGACCGCCTACATGTCGATGATCTTCTTGGCGGTGTCGTCCATGACGTCGGTGATGAACTTGATGCCCGTCTCCCGTTCCGTCTCGCGGTTGCCCGAGGCGATGTCGCAGCGCGCGACGTCCTGCAGGGAGAACTTGCGTGCGCCGCACATGAGCTGCTGGAGGCCAGCGGAGAGCTTGTCCACCAGACACCAGATTCCGACAGCGCCCAGGGGCACGTTTTTCATCTCCGCCTTGCCGACCTTCTTCTCCACATCCTGATAGCAGGCGAAGATTTCCTCGGGGGTCTTGCCGTAGCGCTCGACGGCTGCGGGGAGCTTGTCCCAGTTGCCGCTCAGGCGTTCGCGGCGATCCGGGTAGAGCGCGCCCTCGATGTTGGAGCCGAGGAAGCCGGGGATCATCATGGCGCGTCCCATGCAGATCAGCTTGGTATAGGGCGCACCCAGGGCCAGTGCCTTGAAGATGGTGCTGCCCTTGGCAAAGCCTCCGGCAAAGGACATGTCCACCACCTTCTTGCCCCGGGCGGCCAGCCGGGTGGCGTACTCGTGGGCCTTGGAGTGGAGCAGGATGGAGGGCACGCCCCAGCTTTCCATCATGTTCCAGGGGCTCATGCCCGTTCCGCCGCCGGAGCCGTCCATGGTCAGGAGGTCGAGCTCGGCCTCGGAGGCGAATTTGATGGCCATGGCCAGGGCCTCCATGCCGTAGGAGCCGGTCTTCAGCGAGATGCGCTTGAAGCCCAGGCTGCGCAGGTACTTGACGGAGGTCATGAACTCCTCGTGCACCTGGTCGTAGGTGGAGAGGTTCGTGTAGCCGAGGCGGCTGTGGCGCGCGAAATGCTTGATGGAGCCGCGCCGGAAGCCTTCCTGCACCTCGGGCTTTTCCGGGTCCGGGTCCACCAGGTAGCCCCGCTGCTTGAGGAACAGGGCGTAGTCGAGGCTTGAGACTTCGATCTCGCCGCCGATGTTCTTGGCTCCCTGGCCCCACTTGAGCTCGATGATGACCTTGTCGCCGTATTTCTCGGCCAGGTATTCAGCCACGCCGTTGCGGGTGTCCTCCACGTTCATCTGCACGATGATGGCGCCGTAGCCGTCGTAGTAGCGCTGGTAGATGTCGATGCGGCGCTCAAGCTCGGGGGCCTTGGTGATGCGGCCCTTGGCGATCTCGGACTGACGGTCCACGCCCACGACGTTCTCGCCGACCACGATGGGCGCACCCACCAGGGCACAGCCCACGGCAAAGGAATCCCAATACTTGGCGGCGATGAAGGTGGAGCCCAGGGCCCCGGTCATGAACGGCACGCGGCACTTGGTTTTTTCCTTTGCGCCAAAGGATGTTTCCAGGCTGACATCGGTGAAGAGCAGGTCCTTTTGCGTATCCACGGGGCCCAGGGCGCCATAGTTGAGGCCCTGGATGCGCAGCGAGTTGTACGACACGCCCACATGGGTGGTGTTGCCGCTGCCTGCGGTAACCACGCCGAAATCACGCGGATAGAGCAGCTCGCGTCCGCGCAGCGAGGACATCCAGGTCTCGCATTTGCCTTGGCAATCGGCCCGGCACAGGGTGCAAAGGCCCGATTCTATGGCGTTTCCACGGTTCACACTTCCAAGAACATCGTTGCTTTTTGACCAACTCATAAGAGGTATTCTCCCTTCAATTATGTATTTTTTGTTTGACGGAAATAGCAATAAACATATGGCTTGTCACGAAGGATCGCTTTGCAAAATGTAAAAAAGCAGCGGCTTAATCGCGATCAAGCCGTCGGCAGGATCACTCTCGTCAGTGTCCGATCCTGTCGGGTCAGACTCGACGGATCAGCCGCTGGCGCAAGGTATGTGTAAAGTCGGTAATGATTCCAAAGCATCCGGCATCAATGAGCGACACCGCCCGGTCCATGTCGTTGACCGTATAGGGCGTGACCCGGACGCCATGCCCGGCAAGGCGGCCGACCAGCTCGACGTCGACCATGTCCTTGTCGGGATGATAGGCCGCGACGCCAAGTTTCGTGAGGTATTCCACGAGGTCTTCGGGGTGACGCCTTCCCACCAGCGCCGCCAGGGGGATGTCCGGGGCGAGGCGGTGCATCGCCTTCAGGTAGTCGTGATTGAATGAGGAAACCAGGACCAGCCCGTCGGCGTCGGCCTCGCGTATCTGCCGCAACACGGCCTCGACGATGGCAGTGTCGCCCGGGGCCTGCTTTTGGTCCTTGATTTCGAGGTTCATCGGCAGGGCGTGCCGCCGGGTGAACGCCAGCGCCTCCCCAAGCGTGGGAATCCGTTGGCCGCGAATCCGCTCGGCAGTCCCGGGCAGGAGATCCCCGTTGGCCACCGTGCCGTAAGGATCGGCCGAGAGGAACCAGGACCCGGCGTCGAGTCGGCGCAGCTCCTCAAGTGAGAAGTCGTGGACCGCCCAGGGCGCACGGTGGGCAAACTCCGCGCGTGCGGTCACGTCCGTGGTGCGGCTCAGCGTGTCGTCGTGAAACACCACCAACGCGCCATCGGCGGTCATCCGGACGTCCATCTCCCAGAAATCCGCGCCGAGGTCCAGGCTGAGCTGGGCGGCCAGCAGCGTGTTTTCCGGAGTAAGGCTCCGCGCTCCTCGATGGGCGCAAACGTACCCTGCCCCCGGCAGATGATCGAAGAACATTGATTCTCTTCCCGCGAAATACAAAGTTGTGCTCGTCGTCCACCGCGGCGTCCGCAACATGCATGGGCGTCGCTGACCGGATTGGGGACGTCCCCTCCAGCATCTCTCGGTAGATGGGCGGGAGGGGGCAAGAAGAAGTGCTGTCTTGCCGTTTTCGAAATCGAGCGCCCGCGCGGCTCAGGAATCAATAATGCCCGGACTGGGAAACATCAAGGCAATCTGGCAGAACAGGCCGATCCATGGAGTGGGCACATGAAACGGGATGGGAACTTCTAAGAGAGCGTTCAGAAACAATTCCTGTTCAACAGGAACATGTCTCGAAGAGGTCAGAAGGAACAAGGACGTTTCTCAGATCATAAGGGTCACCATCTCATTACTGCCCATATCTAGCTGAAAAATTATATATTGATATATTCTCATCTTCTGATAGTGACACCGTCATATGATGGCGCGAGGCACTCATGCCATTACGCTTAATGATTCATCAAAGCCAAATCCATCGCGAGGTGGAGACGGAAAGCCTACGGGTCTCCCTGATCGTGGGGAGATGGCTGGGTTGCCGACAGGGAAGTCGTAATATCCTTTTTCCCCTCGCATAGTCACGGGCATGAAGTCCTGTGGGGTTGGCTTTGATGGCACAAGGCCAAGGGGTGGCCATTATTCAATCCATGAGGGGGAACCGTGAAACATCTGCAACTGAGCTTGCTGGTAGTTGTCGTATTGATTACCGCAGGATGTGGGCCGAAGTGCTCGCCCATGCCGGAAATCCAAGCGACATTTAGTCAAACCGAAAAACTCCCTTTCAGAATATCTGGCTTCACTTTGGTACGCGAAGTGGAACACGAAGAACCCGATCGTGTTGTCTGGGACGAGAACAGTGTGCGCGCGGTTCGGGAAATTACAACAGAAAGCATCATCGATTCGCGACTGACCGACAAGGAAGCAGACAAGCTCGTCAGCCTTCGAATCAGGCTCCACACGCTGCTTATTGGCCTGGACAGCACGCTTTATGGTTTAACTCCCTCACAATACTCTGCCACCTACGAAGTGTACAATCCGGAAACGGCAGAAATCCTCTTGCAGAAAAAATACACCATCAGCAAGGAATTCGAAGATATAAGCAGCTACGACTGCCACTCCCAACCAGAGGCAAAGGGAGCTCTTTACAGCGCAATCAACGATGCAAACACGCAATTCATAGAAGAACTCTACAAACTGAATGCCCCCAGTGCCTCCACTTTTTCAGGCAAACTGAATGGCACACTTGCTCAGGTTGAGACAGTCATTCCACTCACCCGGAAAAACACCCGGTGGCGCTCTCAGGGCAGCGTGGATGGATTCCTGTACGCGCACAAGATCCAAAACCAACTTAAAATGGACCTGCCTCTGGCGGTTACTCAGCAGCTGCAAAAAAAGAAAGTTTTCAATTACGATCCACAGCATAAATACAAGGTGGTAATCGTTGTTCCGGAAATATCCTCAAGCAGCGGGGGCTGGTTTTCTGACAAACGGTTCAACCTGTTGGCTGACGCAGTGATTTACAAGGACGACGTCGAAGTCGCCAACGTGGAGCTGGATACCGCTGACCATGAAGGGAAATCCCTTTCCGATATCATCGCCGTCTACTCGGGTCAGATTGTGCAGAAGATCCAATCTCTTCAGTAGGATATTCACATGAAAAAGTTCATACTCATCATGCTGTGTCTCACCAGCCTGTTCCTGGCGGGCTGCAAGTCTAAACTCCATGTTTCTCCGTTCGAGGGAGATGTTCTCCTGACATACGGCGAGTCCAGCGGCTCCATCAGGTTCCTCACCGAAGTGGGCAATTATCGGATCAAACTCCCAACCGCGGACGCGACACTTGACTATTCGGTCAAGGAGCAGGGGGACGCCCTGCTCTGGCGGGTTGAAGCGCATGGAAAATTCCTCGGCTACAAGGACGGGAAGCCGGTCAAGGTCAACACGATCAACGAACTCTTCGGACTGTATCCACTGGTTGAATCCCATGAGGGACTCATATTTACAATGAAGACAGACCGACTCGGCAATGTGGTCGGTATGCAGGAATATCTGAACGCAAAGACCGGTGAGGAACTCGCCGACGACTATTGGAAGGATTACTACACCAAGTTGTTCTCTGTCGTGTTCGTTCCTTTTGTCACCGAAAACGCACAAATGAACACGGTCGTCTCCAGCGCACAGTGCGCCATTCAGCCGGAATACCAGGAACACTTTCCGTCCCCTGCGGTCACCCTGACCGGCCAGCGTATGAAGTTTGGCAACGAGTACCTTGTGCTTCAGTACGAGAACACCTCGGAAGAGTACAAGAACAAGAGCCGGCAGAAATGCACCGACACAGTCAAAGTGGATTTCATCATCGACAAGCAAACCCGCATCGTTCACAAAGC
>CAMYLL010000110.1 GCA_947259235.1 uncultured Pseudodesulfovibrio sp.
ATTTCCCACGGGGTGGCCCCCGAGGACGTGGAACCGCTGCTGGACATGGCCGCTGCCTGCGGCCTGTTCAACGAGGACGAACTGATCACCGCCGAGAGCATGGTCTGGGACTGCGCCTACCAAGGCGACAGCGACACCTGCCGGTTCATCCAGGCAAAAACAACCGATCCGGACGGAGACAATCTGGCCGGGTTCCTCTGCTTCGGAGAGATAGCCCACTGGCCCGAAAGCTTCGAGCTGATCGGCATTTCCGTAACCTCCAGGTTCCAGCGCCAGGGCATAGGATCGGCCATGCTCGCCGAGATGGAGCGCCAGATAGCGGACAGAGGCGGCAGGCGCATACTGCTCGAAACAGAGAGAGGACGCGCCTTTGAAGGAAGCAGGCTGTTCTACGAGGCCAATGGCTACGACGTGGAAGACCGGTTTCTCAAACAATTCATCCCCAAGGAAGGGTCTGTGGTCTATCGCAAGGACTTCGAGTTCGGCGACGAGAACAGCGACCCCCAATAAGACACAGGGAGAGACAGCAACGTGTCAGCAGATATTTACGACGACACCATCTACGGACAGATACTGCCCTTCGAGAGCGAGGACGACGAAGAGTCGGGCCTCATGATCCTGGTGGACGGCGAGGAGGAATTCCTTGTCGAGCCCGACAAGAACGGCATCAAGCTCATGGACCACATGGACAAGTGGGTCACGGCCCAGGTCACAGTCACCGAAGAGAGCGACGAGATGCACATCCGGGTGAGGGACTTCACCCTCGACGACGACTGGAGCTACGGGGATGACGACAACTGGTGACGCCTTTCCTCTGACACTGGACACCATAACCCGGCACAGGCCAGCCGCCCGCGACCGCAGCAATGAAATGAGAGAAACACTGTGATCCATCCGAACACCGAAGTACGTTTCGTCAACGCAAACATCGGATACGGCGTGTTCGCCACTGCGGACATCCCGCGAGGAACCATCGTCTACGTCAAGGACCGCCTTGAGATCGAGCTGTCCGAACAGGAATTCAGCGCTCTGGACGAATGTCACAAGGCCATCGCCGGCAAATACTCCTACACGGACGAAAACGGCATCCGCATCCTGAGCTGGGACCACGCCAAGTACGTCAACCATCGGTGCGACTGCAACACCATCAGCACCGGCTACGGGTTCGAGATCGCCATTCGCAACATCTGGAAGGGCGAGGAGGTATCCGACGAATACGGGCTGTTCAACATCGAGGACGAAGTCCCCCTGGCCTGCAACTGCCCCAACTGCCGCAAGGCGCTGCGCCCGGACGACATCGAACGCTACCACGAGGCCTGGGACATGCAGATCCTCTCGGCCCTGGAAAAGGTCACGGACGTGCACCAGCCGCTGATGGAGTACATGGACGCCCTGTCGCGGCAGCGGCTGCGGGCCTACCTCTGCGGCGAAGCACCCTACACCTCGGTGCTGACCCTCAAATGCAAGCGGAACGCGACACACGACGCTCACGCCTGCGCGGAGATGGAAGCGCCCGTCTCCATGCACCTGGGCGGCTAGAGCCCACAACGGTTTTCAGGCGGCGGGACCCTCTCCCGCCGCCTCTCCCGCCAACGCCGCAGAGCAAACGGCCCGGGCAAGAGGATTGCAGCCATGGGATTCATCCGCCTCCTTCTCGCCATCGCGGTGCTCAACTCGCACTTCACCGTGGTCCCACTGCCCCTGGTCCACGGGCACGAGGCGGTCCTCGGCTTTTTCGCCATCTCCGGCTTCTACATGGCCCTGATCCTCGACACCCGCTACGAATCCTCCAGACACTTCTACCTGAGCCGCTTCCTGACCCTCTACCCGGTCTACGTCTTTGCCCTGGCCCTGAGCGTCGCGCTGGTGGTCTCCTTCGACATTCATCCCATGACCTCCCGGGCCGAGCTGTCGATGCTCCTCTCGGACCCCGTCTCCTTCCTGGTCATGGCCTGGACCTCGCTGTGCATTTTTGGGCAGGAGTTGCTCTTCTGCCTCTCCCCCGCGTCCGGCGGCGGCCTGCATTTCGCCGTGGACGCCCGCGACTCCATCTGGCGTCAGGCGCCGCTCATCCAGGGGTGGTCGCTCTCCCTTGAGATCATGTTCTACGCCCTGGCCCCGCTGCTGGTCCGCCTGCGCAGCCGGACCCTCATCGGACTGGCCTGCGCCAGCCTGGCCCTCAAGCTGGCCGCCCCCCTGACCGGAGCCGAAAACGCGGTCTTTTTCAAGCGGTTCTTCCCCACGGAATTCTGGCTCTTTGCCGGAGGCATCCTGGCCTACCGCTTCCACAAGCTGCTGGCCGCCGCGCCACGGGCCGTGGACCATGCGACCTTCGCCGCACTGACGGCCACCGTCCTGCTTGCAGGGCTCACGCCGGAACCGGCCAAACCCTACCTCATGCCCTGCGTCACCCTGGCCGCCATGCCCTTCGTGTTTCGCGGGTTCAGGCACTCCACCGCCGACCGCTTCGTGGGCAAGCTCAGCTACCCTTTCTACCTCACCCATTTCAGCGTCATCGCCTTCTTCGAGACCTGCGTGGACTCGCCCGAGGGGTGGGACATCCTCCTCGTCTCCCTGGCCGCCGCCCTGGCCGTCCACGCCCTCTTCGAACCCGGCACCGAAATGCTCAAGCGCCGTCTGCGCGCCCGCCGCACCACCCTCGCCGCCGACCCGCTCGTCCTGCGCGCTCGGGCATAACTCCCTGCTGAAGCCTTCCTCCGGGAAGGCCCGGAACCCTTCCTTGCTCGCTGTCGAGGAAAAAGGTATGGAGGGCCGGGATTCCCGCGCCTGACTACTCTGCACACGCAGCCGTCGTGACGCGAGCAAGCAAACCTTTACCGCAACGGAGTGTATTTGATGCCTGGAGCAGCCGCGAAACGGCTCGGCAAAGGCCCATCCTTCCGATTGGATTTTTCCTACACCATCTGGTGGAACCTGTTGCTCATCACCGTCGGCTCCCTGCTGGTGGCGGTGGGCATCAAGAGCCTCGCCGTGCCGCACGAGTTCATTCCCGGCGGCATGTTCGGCCTGGCCACCCTCATCTATTACGCCACGGAGCTGTCCTCCCCCGGCTGGATCTATCTCGTCCTGAACGTCCCGCTCTTCGTCCTGGCCTGGTTCAAGGTCAGCCGGCGGTTCTTCTGGTACAGCGCATACGCCACGGCGGCCACCACCCTCCTCTACGAGCTGGTGACCATCACCATCCACGTGGAAAGCCAGCTCTACGCCAGCGTGGCCTGCGGCGTGGTCACCGGGTTCGGCGCGGGCATCGTCCTGCGTTCCCTGGGGTCCAACGGCGGCCTCGACGTCATCGCGGTCTTCCTCTACCAGCGCTACAACATCGGCATCGGCAAGGTGTATCTCATCTTCAACGCCGCGCTCTTCAGCCTGAGCTTCTTCCGCCTGCCCGTGGATCTGATCATCGCCTCGCTGATCCTGGTCTTCATCACCTCCATGGTGGTGGACAACACCCTGTCCATGTTCAACCAGAGGAAGGTCGTCTTCATCATCTCGAACATGGCCGACGCCATCAGTCACGACATCCTCCACGCCCTGCGCCAGAGCGCCACCTTCCTCAAAGGATTCGGCGCATACTCGCGACAGGAGAAGAACGTCCTCATGACAGTGGTCAACAACGTCCAGCTCAAGAAGCTCGAAGAGATCACCTTCAGCCACGACGAGAACGCCCTGTTCATCGTGGAAAACACCTTCTCTGTCCTCGGCTCCAGCTTCTCGCGACGCAAGCTGTACTAATCCAGACGCCACACAGGCAACCAAGCGCACTCAGAAACGGCATCGGCAACGGTGCCGTTTCTTCATTTGGTCTGCCGGGTCAGGAGAATCTCCCAGCCCTCCGAATCCTCCTTCGACAAAAATAATACCATGACGCGACCAGTTTTTCCTTGCTACTCGTGCCCTTTTCTTATCTAAATCAAAGATAGGGAAACCATGCGCTTTGGCGCGCCCTATGGAATGTGAACACACTCTGACCATCAATCGGCGGGTATCATGAAACTCATCTCAAGAGACGAATGCGTCAACACCGAAACCGCCACCCGCAAGGAGTGGCTGGATACCAACGGCATCGGCGGCTACGCCTCAAGCACGATCATAAACTGCCACACCCGCAAGTACCACGGCTTGCTTGTGGCGTCCCTGGCCCAGCCGCGAGGGCGTTTCGTCCTGCTCTCCAAAGTCGAGTCTTCGCTGCTTGAAAACGGCAAGGAATTTCTGCTCTCCACCAACAAGTACCCCGGGGTCTACAGCCCCACGGGGCACCAGTTCGTGGAGTCGTTCGAGCAGGGGCTGTATCCGGCCATCACCTATCGCATCGGCGACGTGGTGGTCAGAAAGACCATGATGATGGTCCACGGCGAAAACACCGTGCTCCTGTGCTACGAGATGCTTGAGGGCAAGGTCAGCCCGACCATCCGCATCAGGCCCCTGCTGGCCTACCGCGACATCCACACCTTGACCCACGAGAACATGTTCCTGCGCCCGAAGACATTTCCCGAGAAGAACGGCTGCGTCATCGAGCCTTACGAAGGCATGCCGCCGCTGCACATGGGTACCAACAGGGCGTCCGAGTTCTTCCCCGGGCCGAGATGGACGCGCAACGTCGAATACCTGATCGAGCGCAACCGGGGCTTCGACTATCAGGAAGACCTCTTCTGTCCCGGCACGTTCGAGGCGCAGCTCAGCAAGGGAAAACCCGTTGTTTTCGCGGCCTCCGTGGCGCCCCTGGGCAACCTGGAACACAAGCGCAAGGCGGAGACGGCGCGCCGCGAGAAGCTTTTTGAGCTCAGCCGCGACCGGGCCAAGAGCGTACATTGGGCCAAATATTTCGCTGACCAGTTTCTCATCCGCAACGTATCGGGCTTCGCTTCGGTCATCGCGGGCTACCACTGGTTCGGCGAATGGGGGCGCGACACCATGATCGCCCTGCCCGGGCTGACTTTCCACGCCGGGCGGGCCGCCTTTGGCGAGGAAGTGCTGGCCGCTTACGCCGGTCTTGAACGCGACGGGCTGCTGCCCAACTATCTGGACCAGTCGTCAGAGCATCTGGCCTACAACTCCATCGACGCCTCGCTGTGGTTCTTCTGGACCACCCAGGAGTACCTCAGGACGGGCGGCAGCCAGCGCTTCGTGATGAAGAAGGTCTATCCAGCCCTGCGAAACATCGTGGCCGCCCACCTCGACGGCCGGGTTCCCCTGTGCTGCATCGCGCCCGACGGCCTGCTCCACGCGGGCAACGCCGAAACCCAGCTCACATGGATGGACGCCAAGGCCTACGGCAAGCCGGTCACCCCGCGCAACGGCGCGGCCGTGGAGATCAATGCCCTGTGGTACAACGCCCTGCACTTCTTCCTTGAACTGGCCACGCCGGAAGACGAGGCGCTGGCCCTGCGCGCCCGTGCGGCCGCCGACCTGCTCAAGGCCAATTTCGTCAAACGGTTCTGGAACGAGGACGACAACTGCCTGTCCGACGTGGTCAACGACGACCGGCAGGATCACTGCATCCGCCCGAACCAGATCTTTGCGGTCTCACTGCCCCACAGCCTGCTGGACGTGGCCCGGATGCGCGCCGTGGTCAGCTCGGTCCAGGCCCACCTGCTGACCCCGTACGGCCTGCGGACCCTGTCGCCCAGGAACCCAGCCTACTCCCCCTTCTACCTGGGAGACGCCAACTCGCGCGACGCCGCCTATCACCAGGGCATGGTCTGGCCCTGGCTGGTGGGCCACTTCGGCGAGGCGCTGCTGCGCCAGGCAGAGGACAAGGCCGGAGCCAAAGCGTTCCTGCGCACCTACTTCAAGCCCATCCTGCGCTCGTTCCCCGACAACTTCGGCATCGCCTCCACGCCGGAGATTTACACAGGCAACCCGCCGCACCTCCCCCGGGGGTGCATCGCTCAGGCATGGAGCATGGGCGAGGCCATACGCCTGAACAAGCTACTGAGGAGCTGACAATGCGAGTACTCATGTTCGGGTGGGAATTCCCCCCGTATATATCCGGCGGTCTCGGAACCGCCTGCCTGGGCCTGACAAAAGGCCTGGCCGGGCTCGGAACCGACATCACCTTTGTCCTGCCCAAACTCGAATCAAACGAGCAAGGCGGCCACCTGACGCTCATGGGCGCCAACCGCGTCCGGGCCAGGATCGGCATATCGGAAATCCTTTCCCTGCGCGAGCGTGTCAGGGTGCTTGAGGTGCTCTCCCCCCTGCGCCCGTACCTGACGGAAAAGGAATACCGCTCCATCCTTGAACGCGACGAACACCTCACCTCCCAGGACATCCTGGGCGAGATTGAAAACGAGTTCGCGGGCGGCTACGGCGAGAACCTCATGGCTGAGATCGTGCGCTACAGCGTGGTCGCCGCCCATCTGGCCGCAGGGGAGGAGTTCGACGTCATCCACGCCCACGACTGGATGACGGCCCCGGCGGGCATCGAGGCCAAGCGCGTCTCGGGCAAGCCCCTGGTGGTCCACGCCCACGCCCTGGAGTTCGACCGCAGCGGCGACCACGTCAACCAGCAGGTCTACGACATCGAGCGGGCCGGGTTCGAGGCCGCTGACCGGATCATTGCGGTCAGCCACTACACAAAGGACACCATCGTCAAGCGATACTCCATCGACCCGGCCAAGATCACCGTGGTCCACAACGCCGTGTCCAAGGAGCGCCGGTTCGGCCAGATGCGGCTGCAAAAGCCCTTCAAGGAAAAGCTCGTGCTCTTCCTGGGACGGATCACCTTCCAGAAGGGACCGGACTACTTCGTGGAGGCCGCGGCCAAGGTGCTTGAGAAAAATCCCGACGTCCGCTTCGCCATGGCCGGAACAGGCGACATGTTCCCCCGCATGGTCGAGCGCATGGCCGAGCTGCGCATGGCGCACCGGTTCCACTTCCTGGGCTTCGTGCGCGGGGCCGACGTGGAGCATATCTACGCCATGAGCGACCTCTACATCATGCCCAGCGTCTCCGAACCCTTCGGCATCACGCCCCTTGAGGCCATGGTCTACAACGTCCCCTCCATCGTCTCCAAGCAGTCGGGCGTGGCCGAGATTCTCGACAACGCCGTGAAGATCGACTTCTGGGACGTGGACCGCCTCGCCTTCGAGATCCTCGACATCCTCGGCAATGAAAAACGCGCCATGGAGCTGACCGAGCAGGGCATGGAAACCCTCAAGAAGGTCAAGTGGGAGATCGCGGCGGAGCATGTCCTCGATGTTTACAAAGAACTCGCCGGAGGTGCGCGATGAGCTCCGTCTGCTTTTACTTCCAGGTCCACCAGCCCATGCGCCTCAACCAGGGGTACTCGTTCTTCGACCTCGGGCTGACGCACCAATACCGCGACGACGCGGCCAACCGCGACATCATGCGCAAGGTCGCGGACAAGTGCTATCTGCCCGCCAACAGGCTGATGCTCGACCTGATCAAGGAGTATCAGGGCGACTTCCGCATCTCCTACGCCATCACCGGAGTGGCCCTGGAACAGTTCCAGGAGTTCTGCCCCGAGGTGCTCGACTCATTCAGGGAGCTGGCCCAGACCGGGTGCGTGGAGTTCATCGGCGAGACCCACTACCACTCCCTGTCCTTTCTCTTCTCCAAGGACGAGTTCAGACGGCAGGTCAAGATGCACGACCGCGTGCTCAGGGAATTCTTCGGGGTCACGCCCGTCACCTTTCGCAACACCGAGCTGATCTACAACAACGACC
>CAMYLL010000111.1 GCA_947259235.1 uncultured Pseudodesulfovibrio sp.
CTGCTGGCCGGAATGCTTGGCCTCTTCATCGAGGTGACACATCCCGGTGCAATCTTTCCGGGCGTTGTCGGCGGGCTGTGCCTGCTTATCGGGCTGTATGCCATGTCCATACTGCCCACATCCCTCACCGGGCTTTTGCTGATCTGTTTTTCTCTGGTGTTCTTTTTGCTGGAGATCAAGATAGTCAGCTTCGGGCTGCTCGGCCTGGCCGGAGCGGTGTCAATGTTCGTCGGCTCCCTTTTGCTTTTCCAGGATGATTATGGGACAGCCGCACTGCCGCTTGTCTATATTGTTGTGCCGGTGATCCTCGTCTGCGCCATCGGGATCGTGCTCGTTTTCTTCGTGGCACGATCACAGCAGATCGTGAGACCTGCCGGACTCGCTGAACTGGTTGGCATGACCGGGCGGGTGCGCTCCTGGGAAGGCGATACGGGTCAAATATTCATACGTGGCGAAATTTGGGCCGCAAAGCGGTCCAGCGCGAACTTTACCCCCCGGCGCGACATGGAAGTCCAGGTTGTATCCGCAAAGGGCTTAACGCTCGAAATTGGGCCTTTGGCCTCTTAACCCCCGCCAGACGCGGGTTTTCGAACGAGGAGTAGTCATGTTCATACCTCAGGTTGTTGTTTTGGTGCTTTTGGTAGTCCTCGCGGTTTCCGCGCTGCGCGTGCTCAATGAATATGAGCGCGGTGTCATCTTTCGTCTCGGCCGATGTCTCAAGGCCAAGGGGCCGGGGCTCATCATTTTGATTCCGATCATAGATAAGATGGTCAAGGTTTCCCTGCGCATCCTGACCCTCGACGTTCCCAATCAGGACGTCATCACCAAGGACAACGTCAGCCTCAAGGTCAACGCGGTCGTCTATTTTCGCGTCGTTGATCCGGTCAAGGCGATACTCGAAATAGAGGATTACATGTTCGGAACTTCACAACTTGCGCAAACCACCTTGCGTAGCGTATGTGGTGGCGTCGAGCTTGATGAGCTCCTGTCGCACCGCGACAAGGTCAACTCGCAAATCCAGACGATACTGGATGAGCACACAGACCCCTGGGGTATCAAGGTTGCTACCGTCGAGGTAAAATACATCGACTTGCCCCAGGAGATGCAGCGGGCCATGGCCAAGCAGGCAGAGGCGGAGCGAGAACGCCGGGCCAAGATCATCGCGGCGGAAGGTGAATTTCAGGCAGCCACCAAGCTTGCTGACGCGGCTGAGATCATCAGTCACCACCCGGCCGCGCTCCAACTTCGCTACTTGCAAACCATGCGGGAGATGGCGTCCGAGGGCAGAAACGCCACGGTCATCCCGATCCCGCTTGATATCTTGAACATGCTGATGCCTACCAAGGCCGGCGTCATACCAAAGGATTAGACACACTTCATGAAAATACTTGTTACCGGAGCTGCTGGATTCATTGGTTTCCACCTCTCACGCAAACTCATTGGCGAGGGGCACACTGTCGTTGGTCTGGACAACCTCAACGACTATTACGACGTCAACCTGAAGAAGGCCCGCCTTGCCATTCTTCAGGAAAGCGACCTGTTCAAGCATGTGAACATCAGTCTTGAGCACGATCAACCCATGAGCGATCTGTTCAAGACCGAGCAGTTCACCCATGTGGTCAACCTCGCGGCCCAGGCAGGCGTTCGCTACAGCATTGAGAACCCCAAGTCCTACATCGACTCGAACGTTGTGGGTTTTCTCAATATTCTAGAAGGTTGTCGCCATAACGGGGTAGAGCACCTCGTTTACGCCTCCAGCAGCTCCGTCTATGGCATGAACACCAAGATGCCGCTCAACCCCCACGAAGGGGTTGATCATCCCATGAGCCTTTACGCTGCCACAAAGAAGGCCAACGAGATGATGGCCCACTCCTACAGCAACCTCTACAGCCTCCCCACCACGGGCCTGCGGTTCTTCACAGTCTATGGTCCCTGGGGCCGCCCTGACATGGCGCTTTTCCTCTTCACCAAAAACATCCTTGAAGAGAAGCCCATCAACGTCTTCAACTACGGCAAGATGCGCCGCGACTTCACCTACATCGACGATATCGTCGAGGGCGTGGTCCGCGTTGTGAAGAATACCGCGGCTCCCAACCCGGAGTGGGATGGCGACAAGCCGGACCCGTGCTCCAGCTCCGTACCGTTTCGCGTTTACAACATCGGCAACAATCAGGTTGTCGAGCTGTCGCGCTACATTGAGGTCATTGAGGAAGTTGTGGGCAAGAAGGCCATCTACAACTACCTGCCCATGCAGCCCGGCGACGTGCCCGCCACAGAGGCCGACGTGGATGACCTTGTCCGCGATGTGAACTTCAAGCCGGACACCTCCATTGAGGTGGGTATTCGCAACTTCATCGACTGGTACCGCGAGTACTACGGGAAATAAGATCAGCACCACGATCTGCGCGCGATCGCGAGGCGCATCATGATGAGTCAAACCCCACACGGGCGGCAAATGAGCCGCCCGTGTTTTTTTATGGTCAAATTTTGCTCTCGTTCTTGCGTTCATTCCGGTTTCGGCCTAGGAACAGACATGGCCTGAGTTGAATTGTTTCACGTGAAACAATTTGATGAGCGGGTGGTGATTGTTTCACGTGAAACATGAGCACCCAAGGGACAACCGTAGTGCGCAAGTGAGGATCCTGTGGCGAGAAGAATCGTTGTGGCGAATCAGAAGGGCGGGGTTGGCAAGACGACAACGTCCGTGAATCTGGCGGCGTCTTTGGCTGTGATGGAAAAAAAGGTGTTGCTCGTGGATTGCGATCCGCAGGGAAACGCATCCAGCGGGCTGGGGTTCTACCCCGGCGACAAGCGTGAGAATATTTACACGGTAATGTTTGAGCCGAAGAACATCCACAAGGCCATCTATCAGACGGATATTCCCTTTCTGGATATTCTGCCTGGAACCCAGGACTTGGTGGGGGCGGAGATAGAGCTGGTGGATAAGTTCGGCCGCGAATACTACCTGCGCGATCTTATCGAATCAATTGACGACGAGTACGACTACATGCTCATCGACTGCCCGCCGTCTCTTGGGCTGCTGACGGTCAACGCCTTGTGCGCTGCAACAGAGCTTTTGGTTCCGCTCCAGTGCGAGTATTACGCATTGGAGGGTATTGCGCAGCTGCTCATGACATACGAGCTCGTGCGCAAGCGGCTCAACACACAGCTTGACATACTGGGCGTCGTCCTGACCATGTATGATTCCCGGAACAGATTGTCATGGCAGGTCAAGAACGAAGTTCGCAAGGCGTTCCCCCAGCACCTGTTCGAGACGATCATTCCGCGCAATGTGCGTTTGTCTGAGGCGCCGAGCTTCGGCAAACCCGTGATCAACTATGATATCAAGTCTCGCGGGGCAGAGGCGTATCTGGCTTTGGCTCAAGAAGTGGCGAAAAGCACGACGGGGCGGGGATAAATCGGATGCGAAGGGCTGGTGATCACTCACAGGCAGGGGCGAGTGATCACCATGAACGTTCACGGGGTGATCAGTATCTGCCTTCCTTGGTGCGGATTTTATCATCTACATACGGTGTACATTCGGTCCTGATTGCGTCCTTGAAGTGTTTTTTGACCACCTTTGCCTGGCACTGGGTGCACAAAAACGAGACGAGGCCCGCCAGGTTTGCCGAAGTAAGGCGGAATTTGCGCGGCTCGTCCGCCTGCCAGTCCAGGGTGGTGGTGCCGCAGTGTTCGCAGTGGACATCGGTATCTACGGGATACGGGAAATCCCAGTATTGCTTGAGGGTTTCCCAGTCGGCGGTCGGTTCGGGGCGTACCTCGACCTTGGGCTGGTCCACGAGCCCCAAGGTGGCATAGACTGTCGCCCTGGCCGCGGTCCACGCCTCGGCGGAGAGCAGGGCGCCTATGAGGTTGCCGTCCTTGTCGAAAAGTTCGTTGATGTGATCTGACATGAAAGCTCCGATGGTTACTGTGGTTCGGAGGGTTATAGGCACTAAACCCCATCGGGGCAAGGTGCATAATGATAGCAGAAGGAGAGTGGCCCATGGCTGCAGGTAATAGAGGGTTGGGACGCGGCTTGGATGCGCTGCTGGGCGGTGTGCGTGAAGACGAGCAGAAAACATCCGACGCCTCTGATGTGCGGATGATAGCGGTGGGGGACATCAAGCCCAATCCCTATCAGCCGCGACGCGAGTTCTCGCAGGCCGGGCTTGAGGACCTGTGCGCCTCGATCACGGCGCGTGGCGTGCTTCAGCCCGTTCTGGTGCGGTCGCTCGACCATGGCGGGTTTGAGCTGGTGGCCGGTGAGCGGCGTCTGCGTGCGACCAAGCTGGCCGGACTGGCCGCCATTCCCGCCCTTGTGCGCGAGATGACCGACCAGGAGAGCCTGGCCATAGCGCTCATAGAAAACCTCCAGCGAGAGGACCTCAACGCCATAGAAGAGGCGCAGGGCTACCATCAGCTCCAGCAGGAATTCGGTCTGAGCCAGGATGAGCTTGCCAGACAGGTGGGCAAGAGCCGCTCAGCCGTTGCCAACGCATTGCGGCTGCTCCACCTGCCCCAGGCTGTGCAGCTCTCCATTCAGCAGGGGGCCATATCCGCCGGTCATGGCAGGGCGATAATGAGCGTGACGGATGAAGCGGTGCAGGCTGAGCTGCATCGTCGAATTGAGGAGAACGGGCTGACCGTGCGCCAGGCTGAATCCCAGGCCGCTTTTTGGAAGCAAAATGAACGGCTGCCCGGCGCTGCGGACCTGGAACCCGCTGCCGCGCCCTCCGGCGCTACAAAGCAAAGCACCGAGCCGCTGAGCCCGGAGCTTGAGTCGCTGCAGGCTACGCTGAGTGAATTGCTGGGCGTCAAGGTTCAGGTCTCAGGCTCCAGTGAAAAAGGCAAGGTTACGATACGTTACACCAATGCAGATGGATTGCGGTCGCTTGCGGAAAGACTTGGGGTGGAGCTGGCCTGAGTCAAGCCGGACCGCAGGCCGACGGCGAAGCCGGATCCGTGGTTGTGTGAAGCTGTGACAGTTTTTTGCTATGAACACCGTGATCTTTGAGCTGGTGACTGCCGTGATCGCACGAATGTGCGGCGAACAATGATCAGGCTCGGGTGCTTGTGGCCCGGGCCCGAGCGCTTGTTTGAAAAGATCGCGAAACAACGATGGTTAATCCGATAAAAGAAGAGATAGTGGACAAGTATGACACTGAAGAATATCCAACAGGCAGTGAGTGCCCTGCGCGGGAAAAAGGTCATGATCATAGGTGATCTGATGCTTGATCATTATATGATAGGCGGCGTTGATCGCATATCGCCGGAGGCGCCGGTTCCCGTGGTGCGCGTGGAGCGTGAGACATCGCTCCTCGGCGGTGCGGGCAACGTTGCCAGAAACATCGTCTCCCTCGGGGGCGAGGCGCTGCTTGTCTCCACCGTGGGAACCGATGAGGACGGGGCTCGACTGGACCGTCTCTGCAACAAAGCGCAGGTTCGCACAAAGCTCATCCGCGACCCGGCAAGGCCGACGACCAAAAAGACCAGAATCATTGCAGGAAACCAGCAGGTCGTCCGAGTGGACCATGAGCTTGCCGTCCCGCTCCAGGACGAGGAAATGGATGATCTCTTCAACTATCTCCAATCCGTTGTGGACGACTACCGCGTGATCATTCTTTCAGACTACGGGAAGGGATTTATCTGCGAAGAGTTCATGGGCCGGTTCATGGCCATGGTCGAGGAGAGGGACGACAGGCCGCTGGTGTTGGTGGACCCGAAAACGGTCAATTACGACCTCTACCAGGGGGTGGATCTGCTGACTCCCAACACCAAGGAGGCGGGCGAAGGCGCGGGCCTGCCCGTCAAGGGACAGGATACCGTGATCAGGGCCGGGCGGGCCCTGTTCGACCGGCTGGGCTGCCACAACCTGCTCATCACCATGGGCGGCGACGGCATGGCTCTTTTCGAAGGAACAGAATCCATCACCCATATCCCGACCTTTGCACGAAAGGTGTATGATGTGACAGGAGCGGGCGACACTGTCATCGCCACAGTTGCCCTTGCCCTGGCTGCCGGGCTCAACCTGCTCATGGCCTGCACACTGGCCAACTATGCGGCGGGTGTCGTGGTGGGGCAGGTTGGCGCGGCGTCGGCCACACCAGATGATCTGCTCGCGGCCATGGCCGAGCATCCCGAACCGGCCTCCACGGTATGGCATGAAAAAGGTCATTCATTTTGAATTGTCAGATGAACAGTATGCAGACCGCAACAGACTGCGAATGACGACGACCAGCCTGACCATGACGGCATGTGGATTGTGGGGCTCTACCGATCGCTGCCAAAAGTCTTAGCCAGAAAGAGGTGACGCATATGCCCAGTAAGAAAAAACATGATTTCAATACGACAATTACCACCCTCGGCCCGGCCAAGATAGCCACACCGCTTCGTTATCCCCGGTATGTGGATGAAACCAAACCCCTTGAGCTGATAATGACTTCCGAAGAGCTGGCAGAGCTGGACAACGACACGCTCATGCTGGAGTTCGAAAAGGCCGGACCCCGGGAAAAGCTCTACTTCGACCCGTCCAAGACCAAGTGCGCCATCGTCACCTGCGGCGGCCTGTGCCCGGGTATCAACGACGTCATCCGGGCCATCGTCATGGAGAGCCACTATCATTACGGTATCAGGACCGTGCTCGGCATCCGCAACGGACTGCGAGGGTTCATTCCAAAGTATGGTTACGACGTGCGCGAGTTGAATCCGCACAATGTTTCGAGCATTCACCAGTTTGGCGGAACGGTGCTCGGCTCTTCGCGTGGTCCGCAAGAACCGTCTGAAATAGTTGATTCTCTAGAGCGAATGAACGTTAACATTCTCTTTGTGATCGGCGGTGACGGTACTATGCGGGCGGCCAAGGCCATCGTGAACGAGGTCGCCGCACGCGGTCGCAAGATCGCGGTTATCGGCATACCGAAAACAATCGACAACGACATCAATTTCATCACCCGCACCTTCGGGTTCGACACGGCTGTTGAAAAGGCCACAGAGGCCATCCAGTGCGCTCACGTGGAGGCAACAGGCATGGACATGGGCGTTGGCCTGGTCAAGCTCATGGGCCGGGAGGCGGGGTTCATCGCCGCGCAGGCCACCCTGGCCATGCAGGAGGTCAACTTTCTGCTCGTGCCGGAACAGGAGTTCGAGCTGGATGGAGACAACGGTCTGCTCATGGCCCTGGAACGGCGTCTTCTGGCCCGGGGGCATGCGCTCATCGTCTGTGCCGAGGGGGCGGGCAAGAACCTGCTGGAGTCGGGCACAACCAAGGACCCCTCGGGCAATGTCACGCTGGGCGATATCTGCGGCCTGCTGTCGCGGCGGATGAAGGAGCATTTCAAGGAGCGGCAGCTTGAGATGACAATGAAGTTCATCGATCCGAGCTACATCATCCGGTCCGTGCCGGCCAACGCGGGCGATCGGGTCTATTGCGGGTTCCTGGGCCAGCATGCGGTCCACGCCGCCATGGCGGGCAAGACCGGGGTGGTTGTCACCCAGGTCAAGTCGAGCATGGCGCTGCTGCCCCTTGAGCTGGTTACCAGCAGAAGGCGGTGTCTCAACGTTCATTCGGACTACTGGTCCTCCGTCATGGAGGCCACAGGACAGCAGAACTAATTCTTCCCGGAATAGGATGGGGGAGAACCTCATGCACACGGTGCTTCGGCCGAGCCGAACAGACCGCATGCGATGAAACAGGACAAAAAAAGGGG
>CAMYLL010000112.1 GCA_947259235.1 uncultured Pseudodesulfovibrio sp.
CATGGCCGCCGCGGCATGGCTTCTCGGCGGCCAGATGGGCGGCAGGGCGGTCTATTTCGGCCAGATCAAGGACAAGCCCGTCCTTGGTCCCCACGGGGCCGTGTGGGACAAGGGGATGATCCGCTCGCTCATCTCCCTGAGCTCGTCCACAGGGAGCCTTGCGGCATGGCTGTTCATCGTCGGTCTTGGTTGGATTCGCTGGATATTCTGATCGCGATCCTCAAATAACCGCCGGTCCTGCTATCGGCTGGAGGCGGGGCGAAAAAAAGCCACAGCGAGGACAAAAGCCGCCACGCCGATAAGCCCGAAGGCCCATTGCGGCCCGCTCACGTAGGCCATGACGCGGATACCGCTGCCCCAGAGGAAGAGCAGGAAAGCTGTCAAAATCACTATGCCCCAGCGCGTCGGCTGATAGTCCGCAGCAAAAAGGTCCTGAAGGCGCGGCATGACCCGTTGGGAAAAAAACCACAGAACCCAGGTCAACAGCGCGGAACCGATGACAAATACCCACCACGGCGAAATCCCGGTTCCGCGATCCAGAATCCCGATATCGCCATGCCCTGAAAACGAGCGCATGTAGACATAGGCGACCAGCTCCATGGCATTGGCCACCACGAGCCAATAGGCCGTGTGAAACGCCCATCTCCTCTCCACGAGCCACTTCCCGCACATGAGGCGGATGCCCACACCGATGACGATCGAGTGCATGACCAGCGGGCAGAACCCGATGATCGCCGCCTGGATATTTCGCCCCTGGGCGAACAACTGTTCATATTCCACACCCTCGTCCCACCCCGTCATGGTCAGGGGATTGCCCCAGACGATATCCAAAGGGCTTTGCATGTCGCCGAGGAGCCAGGCCATGGTGCTGTGGGTGAACTCGTGGGTCACCACCACCAGGGCCTGCAGGGCGAGAAAGGTCGCTATTGAAACGGCGAGATAGGGCAGCACGCCCATGGCGTTTTTACTTTTATCCATGATGTAAACGCTATGCCCATGTTGCATCGTCCGTCAAGCTGGCTACCTATATGCCGGGGGAAGCGGGGCGAACAATAAAAAAGGGCTCCTCGCGGAGCCCTTTGCAATCTCTTGAGAGGCTAGGAATTAGTCGCCGAGTTCAACGCTGCGCAGATACGACTCGAAAACGCCGTCGATGATGTCGCCGCGCACTGCCTGGCGGTCGAAGTGGACGAGGGCGCGGATGGTGGTCCCGCCCGGGGAGGTGACCATCTCGCGCAACTGCGAGACTGACAGATCGCTCTCAATCCCTTGACCATCTCCGTCGCCTGGGGTCTCGAAAGACCAAGGGCCACTCCGGATTCGATCAAGGCCTCCATGAAGTAGAAGACATAAGCCGGGCCCGAACCAATGACGCCGGTAAAGGCGTCGAACAGCTTCTCAGGCAGGACATGGACCTGACCGATGCCCTTGAAAAGCTCGGGGATCAGGGTCTTCATATCGTCGCTCAGGTCCTTGTCATCCAGACAGACGGCAAAGACCCCTTCGGCAACCAGGGCAGGGGTGTTGGGCATGACGCGGACCACAGGGCACAGGCCCTCGGTCCAGTCCTTGAACATGGCAACGGTGATCCCGGCGCAAATGGAAACCAGGCACTTGGAGCCGTCAAGCTCGGTTGCGATCTCCTTGACCACCTGCTCGGCATACTGCGGCTTGACCGCGACAACGACGACGTCGCACGCCTTGGTCAGATCAAGAGCGGAGGCGTGGGAAATCAGCCCGCACTCCTTGGTCAGGACTTGGAGCTTCTCCGCGCTTGGATCAATGCCGTGCAGCTCCACATCGCGGGAGGCCAGCCCCCGGATGATGGCCGACCCCATGTTGCCAACACCTATAAACCCGATTTTCTTGCTCATTATCCTACCAGCTCGTCTTCGTTGAAGAAGTAGGCCACTTCGTTCTTGGCGGTCTCGGGACCGTCGGAACCGTGGCAGGCGTTATTCTGGATGTTCTGGCCGAAAGCGGCACGGATGGTACCCTCGGCAGCGTCGGCCGGGTTGGTGGCGCCCATCAGGTTGCGGTATTTCTCGATGGCGTTCTCGCCTTCCAGGCAGGAAACCACCACCGGGCCGGAGATCATGTAGTCGACCAGCTCGCCGAAGAAGGGACGCTCCTTGTGCACTGCGTAAAAGCCTTCGGCCTTGGCGCGATCCATGTGGATCATCTTCATGCCCTTGATGGTCAGGCCGGAGTCGGTGATCATCTTGAGGATGTCGCCGATGAGGTTGCGCTCGACGGCATCAGGCTTGATGATGGAAAAGGTTTTTTCGATAGCCATGTTTTTCTCCCTTGGTTTGTCTATTGTATACGTATCGGACGGTTTTTTCCAGAGCTCCCGGCAGACGACCGCCCCCAGAGCCTTGCTAGCAGAGCAGCATGCGGTCGGAGAAGCCTTCCTCGCCGCGCAATTCGGAGAAGCGCAGGAGCAGGTCTTCGACCTTAAGATTTCGTTTTTCCTCACCGGCGATGTCCATGACGATCTCGCCGCGATGGAACATGATCAGCCGATTGCCCAGGCTGATGGCCTGGGCCATGTTGTGGGTGACCATCAGGGCCGAGAGGTTCTGGGATTCGACGATCTCCGCAGTCAGGTCGAGCACCATTCCCCCGGTCTTGGGATCGAGCGCCGCGGTGTGCTCGTCCAGGAGCAACAATCTGGGCCGGACCAGGGTGGCCATGAGCATGGTTAGGGCCTGCCGCTGACCGCCGGAGAGCAACCCCGTGCTGGTCTTGAGACGATCCTCCAGGCCCAGGCCGAGCACAGCGAGTTTTTCACGGAAGAACTCCCGCTCGGCGGGCTTGACGCCAAGGCCCAGCCCGCGCCGTTTGCCCCGCTTGACGGCCATGGCGAGATTCTGCTCGATGGTCGCACCGGAACAGGTTCCGAGCAGCGGGTCCTGAAAAACGCGGCCGATGAGGGAGGCTCGCTTGTACTCCGGCCAGTTGGTCACATCGTCTTCCCCAAGAACGATCCGCCCCGCGTCCAGAGGAAACGAACCGGCCACGGCGTTGAGAAAGGTCGACTTGCCTGCCCCGTTTGAACCGATGATGGTGATGAAGTCGCCGTCATTGATGCTCAAATCGACATTATTGAGGGCCAGGACCTCGTTGACGTCTCCCCGGTGAAACGCCTTGGTGATGCCGGTCATGGTGATCATTTCGCCCTCCCGGCCATCATCTTGCGTTTCATCTGGGGCATGACCAGGGCCACGACCACGAGCAGTGCGGTGATCAGGTTCAGGTCGCTGGGGGTGATGGAAAAACTGCCGAGCTTGAGCCCCAGCGCCAGGGCGATGGCAACACGGTAGAGAACCGAGCCGAGCAGGGCGGCAATGAGCGCACGAGATATGGTCTTGTCGCCGAATACCGTCTCGCCGATTATGACCGAGGCCAATCCGGCGATGATTGTGCCCACGCCCATATTGACGTCCGCAGCGCCCTGGTTTTGGGCCACCAGTGCGCCCGAGGCGGCCACAAGTGCGTTGGACAGTCCCACGCCGAAGATGACGATGGAGTCGGTATTCACGCCCTGGCTGGTGATCATCTGCTTGTTGTCGCCCGTGGCCAGGAAGGCCAGCCCCAGCTCCGTGTGCAGGAACCAGATGAGGGCGGCCACGGCCACAACACAGATCAGGCCAAAGAGGATGGGGGTGGACACATAGGCCACGAGGCCGGAAACCCCGGCGAACCAATCCACCACCGTGTCCTGGCCCAGTAGGGTCATGTTGGGCCGTCCCATGATGCGCAGGTTGATTGAATAGAGCGCGATCATGGTCAGAATGGAGGCCAGCAGGTGAAGAATCTTGAATTTCGTATTGAGGATACCGGTCACTGCCCCGGCCACGAAACCCGCGGCAGTGGCCATGAAAATGGCGGTGACCGAAGAATGGCCTGCGGTGATGGCCACGGCCGAGACGGACGCGCCAAGGGGCAGGCTGCCGTCAACGGTCAGGTCCGGGAAGTCGAGCACGCGAAAGGTCAGATAGACGCCGATGACCATGAGGCCGTAGGCGAATCCCTGCTCCAGAGCGCCGAGAAGTGCATAAGTGGTCATAGTGGTTCCTGAAGTCTGCGGTCCGCCGGGGGCGGACACCATAAGCCGACAACGAACAAGGCGCGTTGCGGACAACGCGCCTTGTATACTGATCGCGTCAAATACGCAAATCGGCTACTCGATGACCTTCGCAGCTCTTGCAACGGTTGCTTCGGGCAGGGTCACGCCCATGGCCGCCGCGGCTTTCTTGTTGACGTGGAGATTGAGATCGTTGAGGAACTCCACGGGCATTTCGCCGGGGGCAACGCCTTCGACGAGAATCCGGTAGACCATGTCGCCGGTCTGCAGGCCCATCTTGTAGTAGTCCACGGCCACGGCCGCGATGGCGCCGCGGTCCACGGAGTCGACATCGCCCACGATGAGCGGGAGCCGGTTCTGGGTGCAGACCTTGATGGCGGACTCGAGGGCGGAAATGGCGGTGTTGTCCGTGGGGATGTAAACCAGATCGGCGCGGCCGACGAGGCTCTTTGCGGCCTGATACACACCGCTGGAGTTGGCGATGGACGCGCCCTCGACGCCGATGCCCGCCTTGCCGGCCTCTTCCTTGAGCTTCTCAACCAGGACCACGGAGTTGGGCTCTCCCGCATTGTAGATCACGCCGATGGTCTTGACCGCAGGGACGATCTCCCTGATCAGGGCGACATGTTTGTCCATGGGGCTGAAGTCGGACATTCCGGTGACGTTGCCGCCGCCCGTGTTCTGGAGATTCTTGACCAGTCCTGCGGACACGGGGTCCGTGACGCCGGTGAAGACGATGGGAATGTCATGGATCTTCTGGGCCGCGGCCTGGGCTCCGGGGGTGGCGATGGCCAGTACCAGGTCCGGCTTCTCTCCCAGCATCTGGCTGACGATCTGGACATTGGTGGCCATGTTGCCCTGAGCTATGTGGACGTTGAAGGTCGCGTCGACTCCGCGTTCCTTGAGCCGGTCCTGAACACCTTTTCTCATGGCGTCCAGCGCAGGGTGTTCGACAATCTGGGTCACCGAAACGGTATACGGTCCGGCGGCGAAAGCGTTCATGGCCACAAGGCACACGGCCGCGACAGTCAAAAGTATCCTCTTCATCGAGCTGGTTCCTCCGCGAAAGAATTTTGTGGAATATTGGACTCTGAATCCCGGGCAAGTCAAGGTGTTTCAGGCTTTGGAAAGTGCAGGGGGCCGCTTAAGCGGCCCCCTGTGTGAAAACGTTGTAGCGGTTTTGACTAGAAGCGAAGCTCTTCTTCCTTAACCACCTGGAAGGATTTGTTACCCTTGACGCGGCCGGGCAGTCCCTGGAACTTGCGCACGCCTTCGACCTCGGCTTCGAGAAGCTCGTCCTCGTCCGTGTCGAGCAGGATGATGTCGCCCTCCTGAAGATAGAGCAACTGACGGCCGCTGATGGTCGTGCGGCCCATGCGAATCACCATCTCAACCGGGGTCTCCATGAGACGTTCCTTGAAACGGTTGATCCAGACATGGTCGACTTCGAGTCTCTCCGACTGAAACGATGCGTGAAGTTTTGAACGGATGGGCTCCATGGTTGCGTAGGGCAGACAGACGATGAGCGATCCGATGGCGTTTTCCAGCTCAACCTCGAAGGTGACGACGATGACAACGTCGGACGGCGGCACGATGGCCGCGAACTGCGGGTTGACTTCCGTGCGGACCAGCTCGACATGCACCTCGTGCACCGGCTTCCAGGACTCCTCCATGTTGGCAAGGGCGATCTTGACCACTCGTTCGACGATGGCCTGCTCTATGGGCGTGAAGTCGCGCCCCTCGACCTTGGGCTGGCTGCCGGCGCCGCCGAAGAAGTTTTCGACCAGGGCAAAGACCAGACGGGAGTCAACAACGAGCAGGGCGTTGCCGCGCAGGGGGTCCATCTTGAATATGGAGATGGATGTGGGCACGGGCAGGGAGCGCATGAAGTCGCCGAACTTGGACATGTCGATGGAGATGGGGTTGATATCCACCCGCTTGCGCATGGTGTTGGCCAACGCATTGGTACACAGCCTCGCGAACCGGTCGTTGACGATTTCGAGAACGGGCATGCGGCCGCGAATGATTCTGTCCTGATTGGCCAGATCAAAGGAAACCACGCCGGAATCGTCTTCCGGTATCTCGGTTTCGGTCTCGACATCCCCCCCGGACAGACCCCGGAGCAGGGCATCAACTTCATCTTGTTCGAGGATTTTGCTCATCTGGACAAGGCCTCATTGGTTGGGCGCGCATCCGCCCCGCTTGTGCCCGGCAAAGCCGGGATTTTGAACATCGTGAAACGATTAGCAAAAAGCGGGCCTAAACTGCCTTATTCTCTTCGGCCGAACGGCGGATTGTCTTTATGCACCTGTTACACTCGGTGTAGCCCGAAGGCAATAGAAAGCCGGAAAACAGGACCTTTTTTACGCGAAATAGTCTGGATTATTTCAAGCGAAAGACAAGTATCAATATCGACATGTATTGATCTAATGAAATTTCAAATAGTTGCTTCATATTAAATTTTGGTTTCACACAACGCGGGAACACAGGCAGGCATAAGAGAGAAAACGATTCGACAGAGGGAAGTTAATCCGAAGAAAAGATCACTCCGGATCAGCAAGAGAGAGGGGCAGCAACTGGACCTTAGGGTTCTTTCGAGCATGCCACGCTTTGAGAGCGGCCAGAGTTTCCGGGTATGGATGGCCTATGGCGATGGCGAATCCACGCTTGAGAGCCACGTTCTCGGCCTTGCGCAGCTGAAGGGTGATGGCCGACACGTCCTTGACGTTGTCGATGAATATATCGCGCTCGAAGAAACGGATGCCTGTTTCACGAGCTACGGAACGCCCAACGCTCTTGCCTGTGGTCAGGCTGTCCAGGAAAAAGAGTCCGCGGCTCTTGAACTCTCTCAAGGCGGTCTTCATGCCCTGTGGATTCGAGGTAAACCTGGACCCCATGTGATTGTTGACGCCGATGGCCTCGGGAATCTGCGCGAGGTTTTCGGCAACGCGCTTCCTGATGGCCTCGTCCGACATGCTGATGAACAAGGCATCCTCGCCCGGATCATAGGTGGGGAATCCCATGGGTTCCATGGGAAAATGCACGATGAGGTCACGCCCCTTGGCCTGAATCAGCTTGACGGATTCGCGAGTATGGCTCGCATTGGGCCACACGGCAAGGGTGACCGGAAAGTCGAGATCAACCAACCCGTTGAGAACTTTCATGTCCTCGCCGATGTCGTCTATGACGATGGCAAGCTTGGGACCCTCCGCCCGTGGAGTGGGCAAGGTCATGGGGACGGTTTCCAGAAAAAGCCGATGGGACGTCAGACCGTTGATGGCAATGGCGATCTCCGCTGTTCCCTTCTCGACCAGGGTCGCCTCGGGAACCCGCTGGCTCAGACTGCTTTGCAGAAGAGACAAGAACTGGCTTCTGTCTTTGACACCCGGAATCTGAAGGGTCTGGTAGTGATAGACGCGTCCCTTGAGGCTACGCATCTCAACATCGAGAAGATCGAGATTGCCCAGGTCGAGCTGCGAACCGCGCATGGCCTCGATGATGGCGAGGTCGGCCTGGCGCGTCATGTCTTCCATCCCGCTGCCGGTGTCTTCCTCATATACTTTGGCTATCTCGGCCACCTTGGCGGCGGTGACAACCACTGGAGG
>CAMYLL010000113.1 GCA_947259235.1 uncultured Pseudodesulfovibrio sp.
TCTAGAGCAACTTACTTTCAGTTTGAGTTTATAAGACGCTCGCACCTTGCGGTTTGGTAATCCCTTGTGCGGCAGCTGGTGTTTCTGGTGAGGGGCCCCGACTTGGGGGGACCTTTCTTGGCTCCTGCCGCTTCCCCGCGTCATTCCCGCGCAGGCGGGAATCTAGACGTTAGCGTGGCTCTCAGGGCCTCACAGGGGGGGCGCGTCATTCCCGCGCAGGCGGGAATCTAGACTACCCGCGCCCGCTACTGGATTCCCGCTTGCGCGGGAATGACGATACTGTGCCTACGGCAAACCGCGAGGTGCGCTCTTTTAGGCGTTGGGCAGATGAGAACTTACCCATCGACAGCCCAATGGATTGGCTTCGCTGGGATTTTCGATCACGCGGCAGGTAAAAACTTACCTGCCGCTCGCCTTAAGACGCTCACACATTTCTGCCCTTGGCACACGCGCCCGCTTGAATTAGACTGCTCATGCAGTCGAATGCATTGCATGCGTCTGCTTGCGGGGCGAAATTGGTCGTATTTGAGTCAAGTTTACGAGCGACCAACGGGAGCGGGCAAACGTCTTTCGAGCGGCAGCTCGCAGAAAAATTCTTTTAGTTGCAGACTTGAGGGCCAGTCATGCACGAGTTTTCCGTTGCCGAAAGCTTGGTCGAACAGATCGGCGAAATTGTCGCCGAAAACGGCCTGGCGGAGGTCGATCGGGTGGAGCTGGAAGTCGGCGAGCTGCGGCAAGTGGTTCCCGAGATCCTGCAGCTGGCGTTTCGGGAAACGGCCCGCGACACGCCGGCGGAGGCTGCCGAGCTCGTGCTGAAGGAAGTCGAGGCCCGCGCGGAGTGCCGACGCTGCCGTCGTACTTTCCGTCCCGATCCCTGGGATTATAGCTGTCCCGCCTGCGACGTGGCGGACGCCAAGGTGCTGGCCGGGGATGGCCTCGTTCTCAAGTCCGTCGTAGCCAGCGAATCTTCAGGAGTCGCCGTCGTATGAAAGTCAACGTGGTCCGAAATGTCCTCCAGGCCAACGACCTTGTCGCCGACGAGTGTCGGAAACGGTTCCGGAAGGCCGGCGCGCTCGCCGTGAATCTGATCAGTGCTCCCGGCAGCGGAAAGACCACCCTGCTCGAAAGAACGCTTCCGGCCCTGCAGCCGGAGTTCAAGTCGATCGTGATCGTGGGAGACCTGGAAACCACCCGAGATGCGGATAGGCTGGAGCCGCTGGCACACCAGGTCGTGCAGATCAACACCGGCATGAGCTGCCACCTCTATGCCAATCAGGTCGCGCAGAGTCTGGAGGGACTGGCACTGGAAGCGGCCCAATTCCTGTTCATTGAGAACGTTGGCAACATGGTCTGTCCGGGCGAGTTCGATCTGGGCGAGAATCTGAAGGTGGTGCTCTACAGTGTGCCGGAGGGGGACGACAAGGTCGCCAAGTACCCGACCATTTTTCGCGTGGCGGACCTCGTGCTGCTGACCAAGGCGGACTTGCTGGGCACCCTCGCTTTTGATCGGGAGCGCGTCCGCCAGGACATCGCCCGCTTGAACGCCAACGTCCAGATCCTGGAAGTATCCGCCGAGACGGGTATGGAGCAATGGTGGGCCTGGTTGCGCGCGCGACGCGAAGAGGGGCTGGCCCGAGAAGCGAGGTGTGTCACCGAGGCGTTGGCCGAAACATAATGCGAACAGCATGCGGACGACGCAAACCAGAAAGGAGAAAAACACATGGATCCCATTTATGTGAAGGAGATCATCAGGGAAAAGGGGGCGAAAGTCTGGACCATTTCCCCGGACGTCACGGCCTTCCAGGCGCTGGAGAAGATGGCGGACAAGAATATTGGGGCTTTGGTGGTCACGGAAAGCGAAGATAAGGTGGTGGGCATCATGTCCGAGCGCGACTACGCACGCAAGGTGGTCCTCCGCGGCAAGGTGTCGAAGGCAATTCGCGTCTCCGAGATCATGACTACCGACGTGCTGGGCGTCTGCCTGGACAATACCTGCGAGGACTGCATGCAGCTGTTTACCAGCAAGCGGATCCGCCACCTGCCGGTCGTGGAAAGCGGCAAGTTGGTAGGCCTCGTCAGCATCGGTGACGTGGTCAACAAGATTATCTCGAAGCAAAAGACGACCTTGTCCGACCTGGAAAAGTTTATTTCGGGCGCTGGATACGGCGCTTGAGGTCTGACGAAAACACGAACGGCATCTAACAGAACAGGAACGCTAGAGATGAATCCGGAAGCAAAAGCCTTCATGATTGGGGTCTGCCGCGAGTACGGTTCCGACCGTACGCGCCTGATGGATATCGTGCGACGGATCCAGGAGCAGGAGCGTCATGTGTCGCTGGAGGCGATGGAGCTCATTGCCGAAGAACTGGGGATCGAATCCGTGGAAGTACGGAGCCTGGTCTCCTTTTACAGTTTCTTCTCCGAGAAGCCCCAGGGGAAGATCGTCATCCGCGTCTGCAACGACGTCGTGGACCTGATGCAGGGCGGCGCGGAGGTGAGCCGCGCCTTCGAGGCGGCTCTGGGGATCCTGGTGGGGCAGACCACCGCCGACGGAAAGTTTACCCTGGAGCATACGCCCTGCATCGGCATGTGTGACCAGGCACCGGCCATCCTCGTGAATCACGTAGTCTGCACCCGGTTGAGCGCGGCACAAGTTCCCCGGATGGTGGAGATCCTCAAGCGTACAGGGGACCCCCAGGCCCTGGTGACGCAATACGGCGGGGGCAACAACGAGGACGAACGAATTCGATCCATGGTCCAGAACTCGATCCGCCGCGAGGGGGAGGTCCTGCTGGCGCCACGGGAGGCGGAGGCGGGCCTGCGCCAGGCGGTTGCCATGCAACCGGAGGACGTGGTCCGGTCGATCAAGGACGCGGGACTGCGAGGATGCGGGGGAGCCGGTTTCCCGACCGGGATGAAATGGGAGTTTACCCGGAAAGCCGCGGGCGACCGCAAGTTCCTGATCTGTAATGCCGACGAAGGCGAACCAGGAACGTTCAAGGATCGTGTGCTGCTCACGGAAAAGTTCGATCTCCTCTGCGAAGGGATGGCGGTTGCGGGGTATGCCATCGGCGCGCAAGAAGGGATCATCTACCTGCGTGGCGAGTACGCCTACCTGCAGGCGTTTCTCGAGTCGATCCTGGCCAGGCGGCGGAAGGAGGGGTTGCTGGGCACCGAGATTCTGGGCCAGAAAGGATTTGACTTCGACATTCGTATCCAGATGGGCGGTGGCGCTTACATTTGTGGTGAGGAGAGCGCATTGATCAGTTCCTGCGAGGGCCTGCGGGGCGACCCGAAGACCCGCCCGCCGTTTCCCGCCCAGAAGGGATACCTGGGTTGTCCGACCAGTGTGAACAACGTGGAAACGCTGTGCACGGTGGCTTGCATCCTGGAGCGAGGCGCCGATGCGTACCGGGCTCTGGGCACGTCGCAGAGTGCGGGCACCAAGCTGCTGAGCGTGTCGGGCGACTGCGAATGGCCGGGGATCTACGAGTTTCCTTTTGGCGTTTCGCTGCACGAGATCCTCCAGGAATGTGGCGCCACCGACGCGCAGGCGGTCCTGGTGGGGGGGCCATCGGGCACCTTTGTCGATCCCGCGCAATTCAATCGGACCATCTGTTTTAGCGATCTGAGTACCGGGGGCGCGGTGGTCGTCTTCGGACCGCACCGGAACCTGTTGCGGATTGCCGGCGAGTACCTCGACTTCTTCATTGAGGAGAGCTGCGGGTACTGCACGCCTTGCCGGGCCGGTACGGTGCTGATGAAGCAACGGTTTGAGGAGGTGTTGGCAGGCCGCGGCAACCAGAGTGACCTGGACTATCTCGTGGAACTTGGCCGCACCATCAAGAGCACCAGTCGCTGCGGCCTGGGGCAGACCGCTTGCAACCCGGTGCTGACCACGATCGCCAATTTCCGTCCGCTCTACAGCGCCTTGCAGAAGGCGCCCGACGACAATCACAAGGCCTCCTTTGACATCTACGGGGCCCTGCGAGACCACGAAGCGCTGGCGGGTCGCACTTCGGAGATCTTTCCCCACACCAACTGAGGTATGTCCATGAGCAAAGATAAAATCACGTTCACCATCGACGGCTGCGAGGTCACCGCCCAGCCCGGGCAGACTGTGATGCAGGCTGCGGACGCGGCGAATATTCGCATCCCTCAGCTCTGTTACCTGGAGGGGCTGACTCCGCACGGCAGCTGCAGGGTTTGTATCGTCAAGGCCAACGGGAGGCTCGATACCAGTTGCACGCTGCCGGCAGTTGAGGGGATGGTGGTCGAAAACAATACCGAGGAAATCAACGAGTACCGCCGGGACCTGGTGGACATGCTGTTCGTGGAGGGCAACCACATCTGTCCCTCCTGTGAAAAGAGTGGGGACTGCGAACTGCAGGGGGTGGCTTACGAGCTCGGCATTACCGCGCCGAAGTATCCCTACCAGTTTCCGCGGCGCGAAACGGACGCCAGCCATCCGGACATTTTCCTCGACCTGAACCGGTGCATTCTCTGTGCACGCTGCGTCCAGACGTCCCGCGACCTCGACGGAAAAACGGTTTTCGAATTCGTGGGGCGGGGCCCCGACAAGAAGCTCGCGATCCGGCCCGGAGCCCGCCTGGCGGACACGGAATTGGATATCACCGACCAAGTGGTGGGGTCGTGCCCGGTGGGAACCATCCTCAAGAAGCGCGTCGGATTCGCCGTTCCGGTTGGCGAACGCACCTACGACAAGGAACCGCACCCGGAACAACCCGTTTCCGAATAAATTGCATTTCCTGAGATAGCGGCCGGAGGCCGCCATCTCAGGAAGGAAAAAGGGATAGTTGAAGCGGCTCAATTCATCTTACTTCTGAAAGAACGGCCAGTTTTTTCAGAAACTGCAGGAATAAAGAAAGAGGCGATTTATGGACAAACCAAAGCTCGCAACCTGTTCGCTGGCGGGATGCTTCGGGTGTCACATGTCAATCCTGGACATCGACGAGCGTATTCTCGATCTCGTGGACCTGGTGGATTTTGACAAGAGTCCGATCAACGACAAAAAGGCGTTTACCGATCGCTGCCTGGTGGGGCTGCTGGAGGGCGGCTGCTCCACCGAGGAGAATGTGCACGTTCTGGAGAGTTTTCGGAACAGCTGCGACATCCTGATCTCCGTTGGCGCCTGTGCGATTACGGGGGGCATCCCCGCCATGCGCAACAACATCCCGCTGACCGAGTGCCTCAGCGAGGCCTACCTGGACGGCCCGACCGTGTACAACCCGGGCCGGGTTTTGCCGAGCGATCCTGAAATCCCGCTCTGCCTCAACAATGTCTACCCCTGCCATGAAGTGGTGAAGATCGACTACTTTCTGCCCGGCTGCCCTCCCTCCGCGGATACCATCTGGGAAGGGCTGGTGGCGTTGCTGAGCGGCAAACCGCTCGACCTGCCGTATCAACTTGTGAAATATGATTAACTCAAACTGAAAGCAAGGCTTCCATGCAGCCGGTAAAGCCCGGGAAATCAAGCACGTTTCCAGCGCCGTAGCGGTTCGCAACTGGCGCTGGCTGACAGGGTGGGCTTTTCCGGCCCACACCGGCCAGCACGAGGTAGACCTGTTTTCACTTTGAGTAGGATTAATGGACCGGAGAAAATCATGAGCGCACCCGCAAAACGAGTCATCATCGAGCCCGTCACCCGCGTTGAAGGGCATGGGAAGGTTTCCATCTACATGGACGAGCAGAACCGGGTGCAACAGGCCCGGCTGCACATCGTGGAGTTCCGCGGCTTCGAGCGTTTCATCCAGGGACGGCCCTACTGGGAGGTGCCCGTGCTGGTGCAGCGCCTGTGCGGCATCTGTCCTGTCAGCCACCACCTCTGTGCGGCCAAGGCGATGGATCAGATTGTGGGGGTCGACAAGCTCACACCGGCGGCGGAAAAGATCCGCCGCCTGGCCCACTACGGCCAGACCTTTCAGTCGCATGCCCTGCATTTCTTCCACCTCTGTTCGCCGGACCTGCTCTTTGGGTTCGATGCCGACCCTGCGATCCGGAATGTGATCGGGGTCATCCGAGAGTATCCCGATCTGGCCAAGCAGGGCGTCTTGATGCGGAAGTACGGCCAGGAGGTGATCAAGGCTACCGTCGGCAAGAAGATCCACGGCACCGGCGCGATTCCCGGTGGGGTCAACAAACCCCTGTCGGTGGCAGAGCGCGACGTTCTGCTTCCCGACTTGGAGCAGATGCTGGAGTGGGCGGTGGCCACCGTGAAGATTGCGAAAGACTACACGGCCGAGCACCTGGAGACGCTCAAGGATTTCGCGACCTCGCCAACGAACCACGTATCGATCGTTCGCCAGGACGGCGCGATGGACCTCTACGATGGCAATCTCCGTGCCGTCAGTCCGGAAGGCGAGCGTATCTTTGATGGCGTCAAGCCCATGGAATACACCGACTATTTCCAGGAGGAGGTCCGGGACTGGTCCTACATGAAGTTCCCGTTCATCAAATCGCTGGGCAGGGAAGAGGGCTGGTATCGGGTCGGGCCGCTGTCGCGGGTGAACGTCTGCGACTTCATCGACACGCCTGCCGCGGAGAAGGAACGTCAGGAGTTCATGGCGCTCACCAACGGCAAGCCGAACAACATTACCATGGCCTACCACTGGACACGGATGATCGAGTTGCTCCATGCGATCGAGAAGATCCGGGAACTGCTGCATGACCCGGATCTGCAATCGGACGACCTCGTGCTCCAGGGCGAGCGGCGCGAAGAGGCGGTGGCGATCATTGAGGCGCCGCGCGGGTCGCTCTTCCATCACTACCAGGTCAACGAGCAGGACGAAGTCGTGATGGCCAACCTGATTGTTTCCACGACCCACAACAACACGGCGATGAACACGGCGGTGCAGCGCGTGGCGGAGGACCACCTGGACGGCCAACCGGAGCTTACCGAGGGCATGCTGAACCACGTGGAGGTGGCCATCCGAGCCTACGATCCGTGCCTGAGCTGCGCGACCCATGCCCTGGGGCAGATGCCGTTGGTCGTGAGCCTGTTCGACCACCAGGGAAACCTGATCGCGAGGAAATCCAAGGCATGAAGCAGGAGCGGGAGAAGGTCCTGGTGATCGGCTACGGCAATCCGGGACGGCTGGACGATGGGTTGGGGCCGGCGCTGGCCGAGGCGCTGGCCCACCAGGCGCTACCCGGCGTGACGGTGGAGTCCAACTACCTGCTCAACGTGGAAGATGCAGCCGACGCCAGCGAACACGACGTCGTGGTCTTCGTCGATGCGGCGGTCCGTGGCCGGGAGCCGTTCAGTTTCGAGACGGTTCAGCCGCGAACGGATCTCAGTTTCAGCAGCCACCACATGGAGCCCGCTGCCGTGCTCGGTTTGGCCTACGACATGTTCGCGGCCCAGACCCGGGGATGCGTGCTGGGAATTCGGGGGTACGAGTTTGACGAGTTCGGTCACCGCTTCTCGGATGCCGCGCAGAACAACCTCATCGACGCCGTCGCCTTCCTCACAGACCGGCTCGAGCGGAGGGACTTTTCCCCTCTCCCGAACGCGGAGCACGATGTCGCGCCGTCGGAACAACCGAGTGCTAGGCCTGTGGAGTAAAGCGGAAGGTGGTTGTGCTGCTTGGCGGCGGTGCGAAGTGTGGGACGCCCTAGGTGCATTCGCTACGCAGGA
>CAMYLL010000114.1 GCA_947259235.1 uncultured Pseudodesulfovibrio sp.
CGACCCGCAGGAGGTGGCGCACCGCCTCCAGGTTGCCGAACCCGGGTCGGATCAGCCCGGCCTGGGCGCGCAGATGCTCCGGCGCACGGGCGCAGCCGCATACCTGACGGCCATGGACGCCGACTCGCTCAAGGGCGGCGCTTCCGCCCTCTCGCTCTCCGCATAGGTCGCCAGTCTAGCAGGCTGCTGAAAAAAGGCGATCTGCGTCGTTGCTTCAAAAAGTTCAAACCCTCGCGTACCGGAAGTACTCTTCAGTCTTGAACTTTTTTCTCGCCTAGCATCTCACCATTTTTGAACAGCCTGCATATTTGGACTATTTCAACGGTCTGCTAGGCGAGAGCCTCAACCATCTTTTCCGCATTGCCGAGGATTTCATCCCTGTCCCGCAATCCGTCGATGAACCGCTTCGGAATGCCGCCAAGGCCGACCATGGCTCCCGAAAGAGCGCCGGTCATGCTCGCGCGAGCCATGTTGTTGCCGCCGCCGTTGACGGCGGTGAGCACGGCGGTCTCGAAGTCGTGGCCATGGCGACCGGCGAGCCAGTAGGCGGCCGGAGCCAGAAAGCCGAGCTGACAGGCCAGGCCGTAAATCTGGGCGATGGCGTGGGGAGGCTGGACCACGATCTCAGGATTCGCCGCCGCCTCGTGAACAAGCCCCGGATGCAGGAAGGCGTCGATGAGCGCCCTGTCCACTTCATGCTGAGCCCATCCCATGAGCGACTTGCCGGAGCCGGAAAGATCCTTGCCACGGATAAGCCTGCATGCGGCGAGCACGAAGGCCAGCGACTGCGCCTTGATGAACGGCTCCGCATGGGTCAGGCCGATATTTGCCATGGCATGGGCCGCAAGATCACGGGGCGATCCGGCATAGCGGGCGGCCAGGACCACACCCCGGATGGCCGCCTCGGCACTGTCCGCGTTGCCTGCGGCCTCTCCCCAGGGTTTCCCGTTGCGCCGTGCCTGCCACACCTCGCGCATGGCTATGTCCGTGTACCTGCCTCCTTGCGGCGTACCGTCCAGGGTGTCCAGGAAACCGTCGAGTCTGTCCGTGAAGTCGGTCTGGTCGTATTCGCCGCTCTCTGCCAGGGACGACAAGAGCAGCAATGACACCTGGCCGGTCTGGGAGACATCCCCTGCCTGACAGCCGTCATGATAGCGGCCCGGTTTCGGCGGCGCATAGTCGTCTATCCAGTCGCCGTAGTCCGTTCGGAGCTGGGCGAGGTCGTAATACCAGTGCGGCCCGAGGCCGAGGGCGTCGCCCACGAACATGCCGACCACGGCTCCCATAGCCCGGTCTCGTTGCGTCAAATCTGACATGACTTGCTCCTTTGCGCCGCAGACAAGGACGCGGTAAGAATGATGGGCTGCGCTTCCCTCGGCGCAGGTTCGATGACGGCTGCGGCGCGCACCATGTCCCGCACCGTGTCGCCGACGGCCCGCGCCGGGCCGTGCATGACAGCCAGCACGTCTCCGGCCTTGACCGGTGTGGCGGTCCTGACGATGTCCGTCAGCCCCACAGAGTGATCCACGGACTGCCCCACGGCTGTCCGCCCGCCTCCCTGCGTCACCACGGCCAGCCCGAGGGCGCGCGTGTCCCAGGCGACCAGATACCCGTCCCGCGTTGCGGTCACAGGACGCGACGATTCAGCCCTTGGCAGATACGATTCACAGCGCACCAGAAAATCACCCGGACCGCCCAGAGCCGCCACCATGCGGGAGAAACGCTCCGCCGCCTCCCCGCTTTCCAGGGCGTGCCGAAGCATCTTTTTGGCCGCCCCCTCGTCCGCAGCCAGCCCGCCAAGGAGCAGCATGCGGGCACACAGGGCCATGACCACGGCATCAAGGCGCTCGTCGCGGGACTGCCCGGTCAGATAGCGCACGGCTTCGCGGACCTCCAGCCCGTTGCCCGCGCACGGAGCCAGCGGCTCATCCATGGACGTTATCAACGCGGCAACGGGCAGCCCCGCCCCCTCGGCCACGGACACGAGACTTCTGGACAAAATCGCGGCCTGCTCGGGCGTGGACATGAACGCACCGCTGCCGGTCTTGACGTCCATTACCAGGCCGTCGAGCCCGGCGGCCAGTTTCTTGGAAAGGATGGAGGCGGTGATGAGCGGGACGGATTCTACCGTGGCCGTCACGTCGCGAATGGCGTAAAAGCACCTGTCCGCCGGGGCCAGATCGTCCGTCTGGCCGATGATGGCCACGCCCGCCTCGCGCACGGCCCGCTGAAAGTCGCCCCGCCCCGGCATGACCCTATATCCCGGTATGGATTCGAGCTTGTCCAGCGTCCCTCCGGTATGGCCCAGGCCCCGGCCGCTGATCATGGGAACAAAGCCGCCGCAGGCCGCGATCATGGGGCCGAGCACCAAACTGACCAGATCACCCACTCCGCCGGTTGAGTGCTTGTCGAGCACGGGACCGTCGAGATCCCACGACAGGGACGCACCGGACCCGGCCATGGCCATGGTCAGGGCAGCGCACTCGCTCACGGTCATGCCCTTGAAATACACGGCCATGGCAAAGGCGGCCACCTGTCCCTCGGTAACACTGCCATTTGTCAGCCCGGCGATGAAAAATCGAATTTCTTCATCGGAAAGCGGTCTGCCGTCCCGCTTGGCGCGTATTATCTCCTGGGGCAACAACATGACTACTCCGCCCCGCCCGACGCGGGCAGCTCGAAGCAATCCGGGAGCAGTTCGCCCATGGTCCAGGCCACGATTTCGCCGGAATCGCAGGCCGAATACACCGGCGCATCGGGCAGAAGGAACTCGCTGAGCACCTGACGACATGCGCCGCAGGGCGGATGGCATGTGCCGCCCGGAACAAAGACGAGCAATGCCGAAAAATCCCCGCGGCCGCGACCGTCGGAAACCGCCGCATGGATGGCGGATCGCTCGGCGCAGTTGCTCAGGCCGAAGGACGCGTTTTCCACATTGCACCCCACGTATATCTCGCCGTCCTCGGCCAACAGGGCCGCGCCGACTGAAAAGTTGCTATAGGGCGCATAGGCATTGCGCGCAGCCTCGCGGGCCGCGTCTTCCAGAGTCGTCAGGGTTTTCTTGGATATGCTGATCATGTCGCTCTCTTAACATGAATAAGGGCCGGACAGCAAAGCTGTCCGGCCCCATAATCATCGTGACGCACCGCCTATTGATGGGCGGGCTTGCGGTGTTCTTCCTTAAGCAGTTCGTTGGCCACAGGCGGTTCGCCGTGCTGGGGGCACAGGATGGTCTCGACGCCGCTTTCAAGGGCCTTGTCGATGACCTCGTCCATGGTCTTTACCGGTATTATGTCGAGGTCCTTGAGGATATCCTTAGGTACATCCTTGAGGTTCTTCTCGTTTTCCGAAGGAATGATGACGGTCTTGATCAACCCGCGATGGGCGGCCAGCAGCTTCTCGCGCAGTCCGCCGATGGGCAGCACGCGCCCGCGCAGGGTGATCTCGCCGGTCATGGCCAGATCGTGGCGCACCGGGATGTTCAGCAGTGCGGAGATGAGCGCCGTTGTCAGCGTGATGCCCGCGCTGGGGCCGTCCTTGGGCGTTGCGCCGTCGGGCACGTGGACATGAATGTCCACCCGCTTGTAGAAGTCCGGCTTGAGGCCGAGCAGATCGGAGCGGGCGCGGATGAAGGAAAGCGCGGCCCGCGCGGATTCCTGCATGACGTCGCCAAGCTTTCCGGTGATCTCGACCTTGCCCTTGCCCGGCATCAGAGCCACCTCGACCAGCAGCATCTCGCCGCCGAGCTGGGTCCAGGCCAAACCGTTGCACACGCCCACCTGAGCTTCGCTTTCGCGCTCGCCATAGGTGAACTTGGTCACGCCCAGGAACTTCTCCAGCCCCTGCTTGGTGACGTGGACAAGCTTGTTGCGATCATTTTCCTCAACGACCTTCATGGCGGACTTGCGGCAGATGGACGCGATCTCACGCTCCAAATTGCGCACTCCGGCCTCGCGTGTGTAGTAGCGAACCACATCAAGGATGGCGTTGTCGGAAAACTTGAGATTATCTTCCTTGAGTCCATGTTGCTCAAGCTGCTTGGGAACCAGGAAGCCCTTCGCTATCTCGACCTTTTCATTCTCCAGGTAGCCGGGCAGCCTGATGATTTCCATGCGGTCCTGTAGGGGCAGCGGGATACCGTCGAGGTTGTTGGCCGTGGTTATGAAGAAGACCTTGGAGAGGTCATAGTCAAGATCAAGGTAATGGTCGTTGAAGGCGTAGTTCTGCTCCGGGTCGAGCACTTCCAGCAGGGCCGAGGACGGATCGCCGCGGAAGTCCGCGCTCATCTTGTCCACCTCGTCCAGGCAGATGACCGGATTGTTGTGCTTCACCCGCTTGAGCGACTGGATGATCTTGCCGGGCATGGCCCCGACATAGGTGCGCCGATGGCCGCGAATCTCGGCCTCGTCGCGCACGCCGCCGAGGGACAGCCGCAGGAACTCGCGGTCCATGGACCGGGCGATGGACTTGGCGATGGACGTCTTGCCCACGCCGGGAGGGCCGACAAAGCAGAGGATGGGCCCCTTCATGGTCTCAACCAGCGCCTGCACGGCGAGATATTCGAGGATGCGCTCCTTGGGCTTTTCGAGGCCGAAGTGGTCCTCGTCGAGGATGGAACGCGCCATCTTGATGTCTACGTCCTTGTCATCCTTGATGTTGTCCCAGGGCAGATCGAGCACCCAGTCCACATAATTGCGGACCACGGTGTATTCCGCGCTGCTGGGCTGCATGGTGCGCAGCTTCTTGATCTCCTTGCGGACGCGCTCGCGGTTCTCCTCGGACATGGGCTTGGCATCGAGCTGGCTCTCCAGCTCCTGCGCCTCTGCCTGCGGATCGTCCTCGCGGCCCATCTCCTTGTTGATGGCCTTGACCTGCTCGTTGAGATAGTACTCGCGCTGGGTCTTCTCGATCTCGCCGAGCAGCATCTCATAGACGCGCTCAAGCCGCCGTGAGGGGTCGAGTTCTTCGAGAATCTCCTGCTTGCGCGGGAAATCTATCTTGAGATGGGGCATGACCTGATCGGCCAGAGCACCGGGCTCCTTGATGGTGGCCATGGCCAGGATGGCCTCGGGGGCCACCTTCTTGTTGACCTTGCCGAACTCGTCGAGGGATTCGTGCACGGCGCGGACCAGAGCGCTGGCCTCCACCGTCGCCGAGGCAGCCTCCTCGATGAGCCGGACCCGGGCCTTGGGATAACCGCCCTCCTCGTCCACCTCGTAGGTATGGCTTTCGGAAACGGGTTCCCACGTGGCACGCGAAACGCCCTCGAAGAGCACCTTGATGGTGCCGTCGGGCAGGCGGAGCATCTGCAGAATCTTGCTGACAGTGCCTATGGTATACAGATCGTCCGGTTCAGGGTGTTCCTTTTCCGGCGATTTTTGGGTGACCAGGAAAATCTGCTTGCCGTAATCGGCAACCGCGGTCTCGATCGCCTTGATCGACGCCTCGCGGCCGACGAACAACGGGACGATGGACCGGGGAAACATGACCACTTCCCGAAGGGACATCATGGGAAGGGTCACGGATTCAGGGGACTTCTTGCCGTCAAAACCAAAGGTCGGCATGGATTCCTCCGAGGGTTGCACATGGTGGCTGTCGCCGCCGAAACGGCAGGCGTCTGCCTTGACAGTCGGGAAGTAAGGTCCGCAGGGGGATTGTCAACCAATCCCGTCCCTATTACGCGGACTTCACTTCCTGATGGTAGAGAAGCAGGGGCTCCATGCCGGACTCGACAACAGCCTGATTGATGACGCATTCGCGCACGCCGGGAAGCGACGGGAGCTTGTACATGATCTCAAGCATGGTCTTCTCCAGCACGTTGCGCAGCCCGCGCGCGCCGGTCTTCCGCTCGATGGCCTGGCGGGCTATGGCGGTCAGGGCGTTCTCGGTGAAGCGCAACTCGACCTTGTCCAGCTCAAAGAGCTTGCTGTACTGCTTGATCAAGGCGTTCTTGGGCTCCTGAAGGATGCGCATGAGATCGTCCTCGGTCAGCTCCTGCAGGGCGGTCTGGATGGGAATACGGCCCACGAACTCGGGGATGAGGCCGAACTTGATCAGATCCATGGGCTCGGCCAGAGACATCATCTCGCCCGGGTCCAGGTCCTTCTTGGCCTCGACCTTGGCGCCGAAGCCCATGCCGGTTCCCTGCTTGCGCTGCTGGACGATCTTGTCCAGGCCGATGAACGCGCCGCCGAGAATGAACAGGATGTTCGAGGTATCCATGCGGATGAACTCCTGCTGCGGATGCTTGCGACCACCCTTGGGCGGGATGTTGGCCTCGGTACCCTCGATGATCTTGAGCAACGCCTGCTGCACGCCCTCGCCCGACACGTCGCGGGTGATGGACGGGCTGTCACCCTTGCGGGCAACCTTGTCGATCTCGTCGATGTAGATGATGCCGCGGCTGGCGGCGTCTATGTCGTAGTCGGCGTTCTGCAGCAGCTGGACGAGAATGTTTTCCACGTCCTCGCCCACGTAGCCGGCCTCGGTCAGCGTCGTGGCGTCGGCAATGGCGAACGGGACCTTGAGCACCCGGGCCAGGGTCTGGGCCAGCAGCGTCTTGCCCGAGCCGGTGGGACCGATGAGCAAAATGTTGCTCTTGTCTATCTCGACCTCGTCGGAGCCGGAGTTGGCCGCGGCGTAAAAGACGCGTTTGTAATGGTTGTGCACGGCCACGGAGAGGATCTTCTTGGCCTGCTCCTGACCGATGACATATTCGTCGAGCAGGGCCTTGATCTCCTGCGGAGGCAGCAGGCGGCCATCCTCGAATTCCTCGCTGATGGTCTCCTGAGCCATGATGTCGTTGCACAGGCTGACGCACTCGTCACAAATATAGACGTCGGGCCCGGCGATGAGCCGCTGCACGTCGACCTGGGTCTTGCCGCAGAACGAACAGCTCAGATCGGATGATTTCTTTATATCGGCCATGTAACCTACCCCTTGCGGTTTTCTTCCGCGTCCGCTCTGGAGTGCATGACCTTGTCGATGAGACCGTACTTGACGGCTTCCTCGGACGACATGAAGTAGTCGCGCTCCGTATCCTCGCGGATCTTGTCCAGTTTCTGGCCGGTGTGATCGGCCAGGATTCCATTGAGCTCGTCCCGCAAACGCAGGATTTCCTTGGCGTGGATGTGAATGTCCGAAGCCTGGCCCTGGGCGCCGCCCAAGGGCTGGTGAATCATTATGCGGCTATGAGGCAACGCGTAGCGCATGCCCGTTTCACCCGCGGCCAGCAGCAGCGCACCCATGCTGGCCGCCTGGCCGAGGCACAGAGTCGCCACCGGGGCGGAGATGTACTGCATGGTGTCGTAGATGGCCATACCGGCGGAAACCACACCGCCCGGCGAGTTAATATACATGTAGATTTCCTTCTCCGGGTCCTCGGACTCGAGAAAAAGCAGCTGCGCGCAGATCAGGCTGGCGACATGATCGTCGATGGCGCTGCCCAGCAGAATGATCCGGTCTTTCAGCAGCCGGGAATAGATGTCATACGCACGTTCGGTGCGACCGGTCGTTTCAATGACCATCGGTATGGCGACCATGGACGTCTCCTTGGGAAACATTTTGTGGTTTATCGGCTGGCGGCGTCAAGAACCTTATACCGCTCGCCTCGCTCGGGAGCGCTTG
>CAMYLL010000115.1 GCA_947259235.1 uncultured Pseudodesulfovibrio sp.
GATGCGGACTTGGCCGTGAAGGCCTTCATGGACCGGGGAGATCGGTTGGATTCCGATATTCCTGACCAGTCTGCGTTCTCGATGGCCGCCGCAGCCCTGCTGGCAACGAAGTGGGCCGTGCGCTCCGAAGAACTCACGGCCCCATCCATTGTCATTTCGCCCGAATAGTCGGCGCATTTTTTCAATCGTTATGAGCGGTTGCCGGATTTAGCAACAATATTTTCAAAATGCGCCAAAAGATTCGCCGAATCGGAAAAAGCGCCTGCCTGCGCCTTGAGCAATCCTTGAACATCCGACCGCAGTTCGTCGTTGAAAACGTCCATGTTCTTTGGCGTTTTTTTGGGATAAATCGTCGGATACACATAAAACACGTCCACCGGCTTATCCGGGTTGGCGGGCCTGGACGCCCAGCTCACGTCTTTACGGTAATCAGGACAGGCCGGTATGTCGCAGACGGCGCCGTCCACTCCACGTCCGTCGCCAGCCGAAGCTGGCGCTTTCATGACAAGGCCTATGCACATGATGGCAATGATGAAGATGAGAAATCTGTTATTCATGATGCGTCTCCTTTAGTTGCAAATGCATTTTCGTAACAATTTACTCGGGTGAGGTAAAGAAAGGGGATGAATTCCGACGAATACCCCGTTCATAGTCACTATTCGCGAATAATAGTCGATTTTTAGGTCGAAATGCCTATTCCCTTTGGGTTGCAATTGGGATAACTGGGCAGGAGCTGACAAGACAATGTGCCGCATCCCATACCCCGGAGGTTGAGAGCATGGCCGTGAACGTATTGCTGACGGATGACGAAGAAGGATTTGTCGACGCTGTCGCCAGGCGACTGGGCAAGCGTGGATATGCCATACAAAGAGCCCACAGTGGACGGGCCGCACTCGAAACCCTGGACAACGGGGCCGAGGTGGACGTCGTTGTTCTCGATGTTCGCATGGGCGGCATCGACGGGCTTGAAACCCTGCATCTGATCAAGACCGCGCACCCCGACGTTGAGGTTGTCATGCTCAGCGCCTACGGAACCCCGCTCTGCGTCCTCGAAAGCCGCAGATGGGGAGCGCGCAAGTTTCTGAACAAGCCTGTGGATCTGGATGAACTGGTCGAAGCCATCGACGAAGCCGCCGAAGCGTGCACCGCCCGACGGGCAAGAACAGCACAAAAAGTCGAAGGCTAATCACCGGTTCGACACAAGGACTCCTGCCATGAACGGGTTCAGTCCGTCCGCGCATCTGCGCGGCGACATGTTCGGTGGCCTGACGGCTGGCATCATCGCCCTGCCTCTGGCCCTGGCTTTTGGCGTGGCGAGCGGAGCGGGAGCGGCCGCAGGGCTCTACGGAGCCATGATCCTGGGTTTCTTCGCCGCCGTCTTCGGCGGAACCCGCACCCAGATTTCCGGCCCGACCGGCCCCATGACCGTGGTCACCGCATCCGCCGTGGCCGCCTTCTCCGGGGATTTCCAGTCGGTCTGCATGGTCATCGTCCTTTCCGGCCTGATGCAGATCGGCATGGGCATGTGCCGCCTGGGCGGCTTTGTCCAATTCATCCCCTACCCGGTCATCTCCGGGTTCATGACCGGCATCGGCGTCATCATCATCCTGCTCCAACTGGAGCCTATCCTGGGCAGTCCGGGGGCCAACTCTCCGGCCATGGCCGTGGTCATGCTGCCCGCTGCCCTGGCTAACATCTCCATTCCCAGCCTGCTCCTGGCCATGGCCACCATGGTCATTGTCTTCAAGGTTCCCCCGCGCATCTCCCTGGTGCTGCCGTCGCCCCTCATCGCCCTGGTCTCCATGACCCTGATCGCCTGGGGCTTCGACCTGCCTGTACGCACCATCGGCGAGATCCCGGCCGGACTGCCGAGCTTCAACCTGCCCGCCATAGACCTCGGCAAGTGGAGCCACATAGCGGGCACGGCCATGGCTCTCGCCCTGCTCGGCACCATCGACTCGCTGCTCACCTCCATCGTGGCGGACTCGCTGACCAAGGAGCGCCACAACTCCAACCGCGAGCTCATCGGCCAGGGCATCGGCAACGCCGTCTGCGGCCTGTTCGGCGGGCTGCCCGGCGCGGGCGCGACCATGCGCACCGTGGTCAACATCAATGCGGGTGGGCGCACCCGCCTCTCCGGCGTGATCCATTCCGTGATGCTCCTGGCCGTCATTCTCGGCGCCGGCCCCCTCGCCTCCCACTTCCCCCTGGCGGTGCTGGCAGGCATCCTGATCAAGGTGGGCGTGGACATCCTCGACTACCGGCTGCTCAAAGTCATCCGCAGCGTGCCCCGCGAAGAACTGGCGGTGATGCTCACGGTCTTCGGCATCACGGTCTTCGTGGACCTCATCGCCGCCGTGGCCATCGGCGTGACCCTGGCCGCAGTCATGACCACATGGCGCATCTCCCGCAAGACCAGGATCAGCATCTTCGGCGCGGAAACGGCCACGGAACTCGCTGATGTGGAGCGCGACATTCAGGAGATCAGCCGCTTCCGCATCCGGGTGGTGACCATCAAGGGCCCCTTCTTCTTCGGCACCACCTCACAGATGGCCGATAAGATCGAGCGACTGCTCGGCACGCGCATCGTGGTCATCAACTGCATGCCCGTCTCCTTCATCGACGTCTCCGCCGTCTTTGCCCTGACGGAAATGATCGAGCGACTGCACAACGCTGACATCAAGGTCATCGTGGCACTGAACGAGGGCATCCGCGAGAGCATGGAAAAACTCGGCGTGGTCAAGCTGGTGGGCGAGGACCTCATCTCGCTGAGCCACGGCAGCGCCCTGCAAATCGCCCTGCTGCTGTTGGAAGAGGAGGACGAGAAGCAGCTCGCGGAGGCATGATCCACCCCGGCCAATGTCGACGTCATCGAGGGAGGCGTTTCACAACGCACTTTCCTTGTCATTCACGGGATGTTTCATTATGGTTCAATCCGGCCATCACACACGGCACTACCGTGCCCCGCGACACCTGGACAGACGAGACCCCATGCCCGCAATCGACCCAGCCATAATCACGACCCTGCTCTCTGACCGGGACAGCCTCTCGGCCATGCTTGATGAGCTGCCCCTGGGCGTGGCAATCATGGACTCCCAAGGCACGCTGATACTCGTCAACAAGACCTACGAAACGCTGACGGGCGTTGACCGGAGCCGGGTCCTCGGCCTCAAGTGTCTGCACAGTCTGCGCTGCGACTTCTGCATGACGGACTGCCCGCTCATGACCGGCTGGAAGAAAATGGGCGCGGTGAGCGTGGAGGCCAACATAGTCAGCCGCGACCGGAGCAAGGTGCTCGTCCGCCTGACCGTGGCCCCCCTGCTCAGCGACGGCGGCGAGCTGCGCGGCGTGGTGGAAACCATCACCTCGCGGACCACCCATTCACTGAACAGCGTGGCTACGGGCGTCTTCGGCCTGGGCGACCTGGTGGGCCGCAGTCCGCAGATAGAAAAGATCTTCACCATGGTCCCCTCCATCGCCCAGACCGACTCCTCCGTGCTCATCACCGGGGAGACGGGCACGGGCAAGGACTTGCTGGCCGAGGAAATACACAACGCCTCGGCTCGCAGCGACGGCCCCTTCGTCAAGGTCAACTGCGGCGCCCTGCCGGACACGTTGCTGGAATCGGAGCTCTTCGGCCACACCAAGGGAGCCTTCACCGGTGCGGATCACAACAAGCCCGGCCGTTTCCGCATGGCCCACGGCGGCACGCTCTTCCTGACGGAGATCGGCGACCTGCCCCTGCCGCTTCAGGTCAAGCTGCTCTCGTTCCTCGACGACAAGGTGGTCTACCCCCTGGGCAGCACCAAGGGCTTTCACACCGACGTCCGGGTCATCGTCGCCACCCACCGCGACCTCGAAGCCATGGTCGGCTTCAAACAGTTTCGCCAGGACCTGCTCTACCGGCTCAACGTCATCCGTCTCCACCTCCCGCCCCTGCGTGATCGTGGCGAGGATATTTTTCTGCTCCAGGACCATTTCCTTAAAATGCTGCAAACCCGGTTCGGCAAGAAGGTGGAAGGATTCTCCGACAACGCCAAGGCGCTGCTCCAGTCCTACCCCTACCCCGGCAACGTCCGCGAGCTGCGCAACCTGATTGAGTATGCGGTGAACTTCTGCGACGGCAAGCTGATCCGCACCCGGCATCTGCCCGGCTACCTGCTCCAGCCCGCACCGGGCCCGGGAGCGCCCCAGCCAGAAAGCGCCCCCCCGGACATGCAGCCGCCCGCGCCCGCAGCCGGGCCGATCGCCGCACAGCCCCAAAACTGGAACGACATGCAGCGCGCAATGATCCTTGACGCCCTGGTCAAATCCGGCGGCAGGAAGCAGCAGGCCGCGGCCATCCTGGGCTGGGGCCGCAGCACCTTGTGGCGAAAGATGAAACAGCACGGCATCAGCTAGGAAAATTCCATGGAGAAAATTCTCATCCCCCTCTTGGACAACGACGTCGCCCCGCGCTTCGACCTGGCCACAGACGTGCTCATCGTGACCATCCCGCGCGAGACCAGCCGCCGTGAAAGCCTCGAAGAAAAAGTGGTTGTCCTCGATCATGCCTCCGCCGAGTCCATCTGCCGCCTGGCCATCAGCGAGAACGTCCACACCGTGATCTGCGCCGGCATCGAGGCAAAATATCACGACTTCCTCCAATGGAAGGGCACAAAGGTGGTGGACGATGTCTGCGGCCCTGTGGACACGGTCCTCGACGCCTACCACGACAAGCGTCTCGTCCCCGGCTCCTGTCTCTACTAGCCCTCACGGAACGTCTCTTTTTGTTTCAAATCGAAACACTCCGAACGACCTGAAACGTTTCAAATCGTTTCAAATTGATCGCCAGTCAATTTCGTCCGCACGCTTGAAAACGTTCAAAGCCCCATAATACAATGAAAAACACAACGTGGCACGCACATTGCCTAAGGGGATGCACAACGTGTCGCGCTCGGTGCGGCCAAAAGGCGAGGACTTCTGGACTGTATGCACGTGTTGATTGTTGATGCAGATGAACGCTTCCGGGAAAACCTGGCGAAACAGCTCGCCAGGCGCGGAATGACCGTCCAGGCCACCGGCGACCCCGGCGAGGCCAGGCGAATGGCTTGCCGTGAAAGAACCGGCGTGGTTCTGGTGGGACTTTCCAGCTCCCATCAGACGCTGTTGTCCTTTCTCCGGAACATCCGCCAGGACTGCCCCAAAAGCGAGGTCATCCTCATCAACCACTCGGGCGATGTCCCCTTGTCCATCGAAGCCATGAAACACGGCGCCCTTGACGAAGTCGGGGCTCCGGTTGACCTTGAGGAGCTTCTGCGAAAGCTCGACGCCGTCGCCGCACAAAGGGCCGATGACGCCGGGGATGGTGTGTGAAACTTTTTTTGGAGGAAAGAAGATAATGAAAGTCAAAGAGTTGATGACTCCTGTCAGCGAATACACGACGCTTGACGCGGATGCCACGTTAAGCGACGCCGTTACCGCATTGTCCAAAAGCAGCCACAACGACGTGCTCGTCCTCAATGCCGACGGCAAGCTTGCGGGCGTACTGACGATGACGGACATCCTCGCCGCCCTTGAGCCCAGCTACAAGAAACTCCTGGGCAAGGAAATCGACGGCGACACCCTGACCAACAAGTACGTGGCCGACATTTTCAAGGAGTTCGGGCTGTGGTCCGACACATTGACCGAACTGTGCCGCAAGAGCGTGGACCAGAAGCTTTCCGACGCAATGTATGTCCCGGCCGAGGTAGAATACCTCGACGAGGAGGACACCATCGAGTTCGGCGTCCACCACTACATCACCGGGGTGCACCAGCCGCTCATCGTCCGCAAGGGGACACAGGTGACCGGCATCCTTCGCCTGGGTGACGTGTTCACCGAGATCAAGAAGCGCATCACCAGCTGCACCTGTTAACTCAAAGATTTTTCTGGCTGACCTGAGGAGGTAACCATGGAAGCGGCACACGCCACACAAGAAAAATTCAACTGGAGCCGGCTGATCTTCATGCTCACCGGCATCGTATTGTTCGCTGTCGTCTACTACTCCCCGGCCTGGCCGGATGCGATAGACCCCATGGGCGAACACTTCGTTCTTTCCAACGAGGCCAAGGGAGCCATTGCCGTCTTCCTGCTGGCCGGAACATGGTGGGTCTTCGAGGTTGTTCCCATCGGCGTTACCAGCCTGATGATAGGAATTCTCCAGGTCATGTTCTTCATCCGCCCGGCAAAGGTGGCCTTCAAGGACTTCATGGACCCGTCGGTCCTGTTCATCTTCGCCTCCATCATGATCGGCCTGGTCTTCACCAAGACCGGCCTGACCAAGCGGCTGGCGTACAAGATGCTCGACGTGGTGGGCGAGCGCACAAGCATGATCTACCTGGGCGTCTTCGTTGTCACCGCCGCCCTCACGCACATCATGGCCCACACCGCCGTGGCCGCCACCATCTATCCCCTGCTGCTCGCCATCTACGCCCTCTACGGCGAAGGCGAGCGCCCCACCAAGTTCGGCAAGGGGCTGTTCATCGGCATGGCCTACGTGGCCGGCGCGGGCTCCATCGTCACCCTGCTCGGCGCGGCGCGCGGCGCGGTGGCCATCGGCTTCTACAAGGAAATCGTCAATGTGGATGTCGGCTTCTTCGAGCTGTCCTACTACATGGCCCCCATCGGCTGGCTCATGACCTTCCTGCTCTGGGGATTCTTCATGATCGTCTTCAAGCCCGAGAAGGACCGCATCCCCGGCCTGCGCGAAAAAGCCCGCGAACTCAACGCCAAGATGGGCCGCCTGACCCGCGATGAAATCATGGCCGCCCTCATCGTCGGAATTATCATCGTCATCATGAGCCTGCGCGCCTTTGTGCCCGCCCTCAAGGCCGTGGACAAGACCGCCATCATCCTGTGCTCCTCGGTCCTCTTCTTCGTGTTCAAGATTCTTGACCTCAAGGACCTCGAAGACATCCCGTGGAACATCATCCTGCTCTTCGCCGGCGCCATGTCCATCGGCTTCTGTCTCTGGGAGACCGGCGCGGCCAAGTGGATGGCGGTCAACTGGCGGGTCATGTTCCAGGACGCCAACTGGTTCGTCTTCGTCATGTCCATCGCCTTCTTCGTCATGATGATGACCAACTTCATCATGAACGTTGCGGCCATCGCCATATCGCTCCCAGTGGCCCTGGTCATCGCGCCCTACCTTGGTGTGGCTCCCGAGGTCATCCTCTACGCATCCCTGGTCACCGCAGGCATGCCCTTCCTGTTGCTCGTCGGCGCCGCGCCCAACGCCATCGCCTACGATTCCAGGCAGTTCACCACCGGTGAGTTCTTCAAGTGGGGCATCCCGGCCAGCGTCATGCTCATGGCCGTCGTCGCACTGGCCTGCGCGGTCATCTGGCCGATCATGGGAATGGACGTTCTCCTGCCCAACGGGGGCTAGCCAAACCGACTAGTTGTATGGAATAAGGACAGCTGCCGTATGGTAATATACGGCAGCTGTCCTGTTAACTTTATCGGTTCTTCGACGTTTCGTGTGGAATTGACGGGAATTGAATAGTTCGGGTAGCCCTCTTTGCAGGAGGGCATGTCATGCTTGCGGAAGAAATATTTGCCTTGGGTTTGGGGCTTACGCCT
>CAMYLL010000116.1 GCA_947259235.1 uncultured Pseudodesulfovibrio sp.
GCCCGCTCTTCCGGCATGTGCGCCGCCTCGGCCAGGGCCGAAATGGGGACACCGGTAATACCGCTCTCACGAAAACAGGCACACGCCGTGTTCAGTAGCTCTTCTCGCTCACTGGTCATGTTCACTCCATGGCTGACATCCATGCCCTATCTCATAGCATGGTACGCACGGTGCGCATAATTATAAACTCACTTTTCACTCCTGGCGCGGAGCAAACCCATCGAACAGCCAGCTATTCATGGATAAATAGCGCACAATGTTATGCCATCGACCCCATGAATCTCCATTGATTCAGGAGGTTTCAGCTCTTGAGCACGTCGAGAATCTGAATGTTGGCCGCCTGCCATGCGGGGTACGCTCCCGCAAGGACTCCCAGCAGGCACGAGCCGACCAGGGTCAGGACCAGGCTGGCCGGTTCGATGACCAGGGGGAGGCCCGCAAAAGAGCTGGCCGCCACCACGAGGACCACGGTCAGCCCCACGCCGAACGCCCCGCCGACCCCGGCCATGAGCCCGGATTCGAAGAGGAATTGGCGCACTATGTCCCGCCGCCTGCCGCCCACGGCCCGGCGGATGCCGATCTCCACGCGCCTGGAGCGGACCACCAGGATCATGATGGACAGGATGCCAAGCCCGCCCACGGCAAAGGAGATGGACGAGGTGATGGCCCCCAGGGTGGTCATCAGGTCCAGGGCCTGACGCTGGAGCTTGATGGTGTCCTTGGGCGACATGGTGCTGAAGTCGTCGTCCTCGCCGTCCGTCAGGGAGTGGCGCTCGCGCATGATGGCCGTGGCCGAGCGCTTCACCATGTCCAGCCCGGCGTCCGACGACAGCCGCAGATACACCCCGCTGACCCAGGTCTGATTGCTGACCCGCCGCAGGTAGGTGGTCAGGGGCATCAGGAGATACTCGTCCTGATCCTCGCCCGAAAGATCGCGCCCCTTGGCCTCCATGACGCCCACCACGCGGAAGCTGGCCCGGTACAGATAGACGAGCTTCCCCACGGCCTTGTCCGGCGTGCCGAACAGCCGCTTGGCCACGGACTGGCCCAGCACGCACACCTTGGCCCGGGCCTCCACCTCGGCATCGTTGAAGAACCGCCCCTGCTCGGGATAAAAACTGCGAATGTCCTGATAATTCGGCAAGGTCGCCAGGAGCTTGGCCGTCAGGGCCTTGCCCTCGCCGCGAACCTGCATGGTCACCGAGACAAAGGGCGCGCCCTCCATCACGGACGGCACGCCGTGGAGGAGCGCCTGGGCATCGGACACGGTGAAGTTGCGCGAGTTGCCCTTCAGGGACACGCTGCCCGACCGGCGGAACCGGACCGAACCGGCCATCACTGCATAGAGGTTGGGACCGAGTTTTTCCGTCTCCATCTCCGCCTGACGGACCATGATCTTCGAGACGTGCTGGACCCCCGTAAAGGCCAGCGCGCCCAGAAAAACCCCGAGCATGGCAAGGATGGCGCGCCACTTGTGCGCGGCCAGTGACGACATGGCGATGCGCAGGTTGAGGGCGGGCGTCATGAACACCCCTCCGCCAAAACAGCGCAACGCGCAGTGCGGCTCAATACTGTTCCCTGTTCCATGCCATGTTTCCGTTAAAGATGAAGTGCCACAGCCGCTCGAAGGCGTGGCCCGTATTGTTCACATCATCCGGGTCCGCCTCGAACAGGGCGAGGGCGCGCTCGTAAAAGCCGCGCGGCCTGGTCCTGATCCGCTCGGCCGTGACCGCAAAGCATCCGGCCGCAGCCCTGGCCACTATCTCCTGTGGCACCGGGGCCGCAAACAGCGTCTCGAAAATCTCGCCCACCGGGATGTCGCGCCCCCATCCGGCCCAGCGCCCCTTGTTCTCCGGTGCGCACATATCATGCGGCCGCCCCAGCGGGTCGCACTTGAGCCGAAACCAGGCGAATCCGCGAAAGGGGACCCCCTTGTCTGCAATGTCCGCAACCATGGACCGCAACTGATCCACCGTGCCGCGACCACCGGAATCAAGGTGATCAAACGGATTGCCCTGCAAGAAAACGCTCACCCGTGCCAGATCATCATAGTGGCGGACAATATGTGTAAGGTAGGAATGGCCTTCCCGCCCGATGTTCGGCAAAGGCACTGCATTGGTAACCGGCTGACCGCTCTTGTCATACACTACGTAATCATACCCGGTCTCGTCGGCCCAGGCGATATCCTCACGGTATCTGGCTATGATCAACTGGACATGATCATTCATGGCGAGGGGCTCCTTGATCCGCATCAACCGCGTCAACCGCAACATCCTCCAGCACGAAGGCCCGGACAAATGTCGGCTGTTCGTCGCAGGACCGACCGCCCGACCCGTAGCCCACGGCCAGGACCGACCCCAGCGGCATTGCACCGCAACGTTCCGCAACCGTCCGCAATATAGCCAGGCCCGTGGGGGTCGCCCGCTCCATTCCACACGCCGAGCCAAAGGTGGTCAGCCCCTTGGCGAGCTCCGCGCAAGCTGGTGCGGGTACTGGCAATCTGCCATGGGCGCAGTGCACGAAACCCGAGCCGAGATCAACCGGAGAGCAGACCACCGCAGCCACCCCGAGGGCGTCCATGAGGACCATGGTTCCCGCAATGTCCACAATGGTATCCACAGCCCCGATCTCATGAAAATGGACCTGATCGAGCCGCGTGCCGTGCACCTTGGCTTCGGCCCGGCCCAGGAGGGTCAGGGCGTCCGTGGCCCGCTGCGCCGCGCGCCCGGAGATGGCGCTCCTGTCCAGGATGCCCACGAGATCCGCAAGGTGTCGCATGGGCTGGTCCAGGGTCTGGACCACGTCCACGTGGCGCGTGGCTATGCCGCCCACGCTTTTTTGCGACCATCGCAGCTCGAAACCGGACAGGCCGAGCCGCTCAAGCTCCGACTCCAGGCAGGCCGCGCCGGTTCCCGGCCCGCCCAGTTCGTCATGGGCGTGGGCCAGCGCCGCCAGCAGCATGTCGCCGCTGACGCCGCTCGAACAGTCAAGATACAGGGTGCGCATTCGCTTCTCCGGGGTCGTGATCATGTGTCTGGATACCGTGTGTGGGGGAGCGGGGCAATGGCGCCGTCGCGTCTCATGCCGAGCCTGGGCCAGGGCGGCCCATCATCCGCATGTTGATTTTATGGGCCAGGAAGCCCGCGCCAAAGCCGTTGTCTATGTTGACCACGGCCACGCCCGGAGCGCAGGAGTTCATCATGGCCAGCAGCGCGGCCAGCCCCTGAAAGCTCGCGCCATAACCCACGCTGGTGGGCACGGCGATGACCGGCGGCGTCACCGCACCGCCCACCACGGAGGGCAGCGCGCCCTCCATGCCCGCCACGGCGATGACCGCCGAGGCATCGTCCATCTCGCCCACCACGGAGAGCAGCCGGTGGATGCCCGCCACACCGCAGTCATAATGGCGCACGACGCGTGTTCCTAGATATTCCAGGGTTCCGGCGGCTTCCTCTGCCACGGGCAGGTCCGAGGTTCCGGCGGAGACCACCACAACCTTGCCCTGTCCGGCCCCGGCCGCTGTTCCGGCCGAAAGCAGACGGGAAACCGGATCATACCGGCCCTTCAGTGATGCGGGCAATGCGGCCAGGTGGGCCGCCTCGGCCCGGGTCCCCAGCGCCCGCCCGCCATGACGCACCATGACGTCAAATATTTCAGCAACCTGGGCCGGAGTCTTGCCTTCACAATAGACCACCTCTGGCCCGCCGGTGCGCAGCTCCCGGTAGAGATCGAGCTTGGCGCAGCCGGAGTCCATGAAGGTTGCCCCCATGAGCCTGCGTTTGGCCTCGTCCCTGGAAATGTCTCCCGCCGCGAACGCGTCGAGCACAGCATCGGGGTTCACTCGCCCAACTCCCTCAATTCGTATGATCCCAGGCCGATCCTCTTGATCAGCGCCGCCAAGGAATCACGATGTTTTTGTATTATTTCAGAATATTGAGTCGGAAACTCCACGGTTGCCACCAGATCATCATGGCGCGCCCTGAGCCGTGCCACCCCACGCTCCCGCAAAAAGGATTCCATGACCCGGACCTTGTCCAGCCCCTCAAGGCTCAACGGAACCCCCGTGGCAATGCGCGTGGCCAGGCAGCTCTCCGAGGGCGTGTTCCAGGTGGCCAGTCCGGCCATGCGGGCCATTGTCCTCACGTCCGCCTTGGTCAACCCCGCTTCCTTCAGAGGATGGTACACGCCCTGTTCGCGTGCGGCCCGCAGGCCCGGCCGGTTCGGATCGTCGTCGGCGTTGGTCCCGTCCACCAGCAGGCAGTCGTCCCCGTATTCCAGGCGCATCATCTGAAATATCGATCTTTTGCAATGGTAGCATCTGTCCACCCCGTTGCGCCTGACTCCCTCAAGTTCAAGCATCCGCAGGCACAACGGATGGTGCTCGATGCCGATCTGCTCCGCCACCTCAACCGCCCGGGTGAAGTCGCCATCGGCCGTCAGCTCGCTGCAGACGGTGACGGCCACGGCTGCAGGGCGGCCCGATGTTGAGGCGTTCATGGCCGCATGAACCGCAGCCGCCGTCAACGCGCTGTCCACCCCGCCGGAGAGGGCGACCACCACGTGTTCAACGGCCCGGCATCGCTGCGCGACAAGAGAAACGAGTCCGGAAAAGCTCATGCTCCAAGACTACTCCACACGCCCAATCCCTTCAACCATTTCCGGTCCGGTGGTCCAGCCTGTCACAATTTACCAAAATTCACGAGTTCAAGACCAAGCTCCCTGAAGACCCCGAGCCATGTCTCGCTGTCTTCCATCGCCGCCAGATGATCACGCCACACCGCTGCGATGGAGGTGGGATCATATTCCGACGATATGGCCTCGTCACCAACCACGGTTTCGCCCGGTCGGCAGCATATCTCAAGTATGCCGTCTGGCTCCATCGTGCCAAGCCGCCTGCCTGCCCACTCGGCAAAGCTGTCCGCGGTGAACTCTCCCAGCGGTTCGTCCATGCCCCAGACCGTGTCCGGCCATGACACGCCCGCAGTCCGTCGTCCGAACAGCCCGCATACATTGAGAAATTTTTCCCTGTACGCGCTCATGTCCAACCGCGAGATGTGCGAGCAGTCATCCGGCGTACGCAGCCAGCCAATGCCATAGCGCGCCGCCAGATCCCCGGCCATGCGCGTCAGGGTCGGCCAGGCGTGAATGTTGCCGTGGCTGGACAGATGCGTCGGCTGTATCCCGAGATCCATCACCCGTTGTATCTGCTCCGTCCACTCGGACTCCACGTGCCCGTGGTCCACCCCGCCCTCGATAAAGCGCGCAAAGAGCCGCTCCTCCGAGCCGAGAAACACGCCTCTTCCGTCAACTATGGAAGATCGTTCCTGCCAGTGGCCAACAGGTCTGCCCCGCAGGATGTCCAGATGCACGCCAATCCCGACGCCCTCGGCATGCAGCCTCACGGCGCTCGCGACATCCGGCCCGTTCGCCACCACCGAGGCCGACGTGACAAGCCCCTTTTCAGACAGCCACAGCGCAGCCCTGGCCACGGCCGGGTGCACCCCCAAATCGTCCACATTCATTATCACTTTCATTGCCTCACCCTAGCCGCTCATCCCCCGCCCCGTAAAGCGTGGCGACCCATTGACATCTCCCGACAGTTTACATAGCGTGCTATACACGTAACAACCCTTACCCCAGAGCATGTCCATGCACTATGAACCCGACACCCTGTTTTTCAACCAGCTTTCCCTTTTCCAACGCCTCTATGCGCGCAGCCTGTCCAGCCGCCTTGCCCCTCTCGGAGTGCATCCCGGCTACCTCGGCGTACTGCACTACCTCTGGCAGGCCGACGGCGTGACCCAGAAGACCCTGAATCAGGTGATGGCCGTGGAACAGGCCACGCTCTCCAACACACTCAAGCGCATGGAGCGCGACGGGCTCATCTCGCGGACGCCCAACGCGGAAGACAAGCGGCACCACATCATCTCGCTGACCCCCAGGGCCGCGACACTCAAGCCCCAGGTGATGCAGGCCATCGGCGACCTGCGCGCCACGGTCAACACAGGCCTCACCGTCAGCGACCGCCGGTATTTCAAGCGCATCATGCACCAGATGACCGAACAGCTCGAAAGCGATCAATCAGACCCGCTCTTTCTCCTGCTCGACGAAATACCGGAGTAGGCTTTCTCCATTTGCCTTCGACGCCACTTACCGATAAAGAGCAACCCACGCAGGAGCCGAGCATGAAAAAATACACTGATGTCGTCATAGGTGGGGAAACGGTCAAGAAGCACCGGAGGGATGTGAACAAGGATGCTGTCATCTGCTCTCACATTCCCGCCGAGAAGTGCAGGATTTTCGAGTCCAGTGCAGGCGCGGCCGTACTGGCCCGCCAGCTCAGCGACCAGGGGCATGACGTCACCATATCCAATTATTATTTCCAGAATTTCAAGGACATCACTGAGTTTCAGGCAGACCTGAACAAGCCCCTGGACCTGCCGGACGACTCCTTTGACGTGATCATCTGCCGCGAGGTCATAGAGCACGTGGAGTCCGTGCCGCACACCCTGCGCGAGTTCAACCGCGTGCTCAAGCCCGGCGGCACGCTGATCATGACCTTTCCCAACAGATTGCAGATCCGCTCGCGCATCCTCCACCTGCTCACCGGGTTCTATCGCGGCATGAAGTCCCCCATCAACCTCGACATCCCTTTTGGCAACGCGCACATCAATCTCATCGGCTACCCCGAGATGGATTACTTCCTCCGCAAGACCGGCTACGAGATCGCGGCTGTCGAATCATCCTACTTCCAAGCCAGCGATTCCATGTTCCTCGCACTCTGGCCCATGATCGCCCTTGCCACGCGCTATTACCTGCTCAGCTACAAGAAACACGCACAGGAACATGAAAAGACCCAGCCCGCCAACAGGGCCTACAACACCTACATTGCGGAAAAGCTGCTCAGCAAGGCGCTCTATCTCGGCAAGGACGTTATCGTCACCGCGACAAAACCTGCCAAATAGCGTGCACCAGCCCCAGGCGACCCTCAGCCACTGATCGCCCTGCCCCGCCAACCACAATTGACTTTAACCAAATGCAATCCGGTTCAACTCTGATGCTCCGGCGGTTTTTTGGGTTTTTCCCGTCTTTTACAACAATCGCCCTGCAACAACTTCACCCCGTTGCCCTCTTTGTGTTCGCAACGCAATAACCAGTGAGATTTGGCCTTTAACTTACCAATTTAATTTTTTTTATTTTTGAATACGCTGTCCTGCACTCACGATTTTTGCGTGATTTATTCTAGACTGAATCGGCATTTTTATGGCGCAGAAATTTCATTTTCATGACATTTCCCCATTATTTTTATTTCGTAATTCTGATAAGAGGCTCTGTAACTTTCAGCAACATCCCGTAATCCCGTTCAATGGGACCATTTGTAGAAAAATTCTAGAGTTTGTAGGACAGCGTTGTACTTTGTTGACAATCTTTGACTCCTTGTGTCAAAGGATGAACATCAGGAATAAGTTTGTGACACTATGGACAACAAAGATACCCACAGGCCTCCGACCCTGCTCACGGTACGCGAAGTTGCGGATTTGCTTCGGGTGCATCAGCGGACGGCCTATCGCCTGATAAC
>CAMYLL010000117.1 GCA_947259235.1 uncultured Pseudodesulfovibrio sp.
ATCGGGCACGAAGTGATGGAACATGCCGATGGCGTTGGAGCCGCCGCCCACGCAGGCCACGACCACGTCCGGCAGGGAGCCGTCGTTGCGGTCCATGAACTGCTGGCGCGCCTCGCGGGAGATGACCTGCTGGAATTCGCGCACCAGGGTCGGGAAGGGATGCGGCCCGGCGGCGGTGCCGAAGCAGTAATGGGTGGTCTCCTGGTCGGAGAGCCAGCGGCGCAGGGCCTCGTTGATGGCGTCCTTGAGGGTCTTGGTGCCCGACTCCACGGCCACTATCTCCGCGCCCATGAGCCGCATGCGGTTGACGTTGGGCTCCTGGCGCACCACGTCGGTGGCGCCCATGTAGACCAGGCATTTCATGTCGAGCATGGCGGCGGCCACGGCCGTGGCCACGCCGTGCATGCCTGCGCCGGTTTCGGCCAGCAGGGTGGTCTTGCCCATCATCTTGGCCAGCAGTCCCTGGCCCAGGGTGTTGTTGATCTTGTGCGCGCCCGAGTGGTTGAGGTCCTCGCGCTTGAGCCAGAGGTCCAGGCCGAGGTCCTTTGAGAGGTTGGGGCAGTAGGTGATGGCCGAGGGACGGCCGACGTTTTCCTTGAGCATGGCCAGGAAGCGGGTCTGAAACTCCTCGGACGGGAGTATGGTCGCCATGGCCTCCTCAAGCTCCAGAAGGGGCGGCATGAGCAGCTCGGGGATGAACTGTCCGCCGAAATCGCCGAAGTATCCTTTCTTCATGATTATTCCACCTTGTCGAGTCGGTCGAAGACCGCTCGCAGCTTTGTTTCGTCTTTTATGCCTGGCTCGCTTTCCACGCCGGAGTTGATGTCCAGCCCCGGGGGATTGGCGGCGAGGGCGGCTTCGAGGTTGCTCGGGCCGATACCACCTGCGAGGAACCAGGGTGTTTGTATTTCAATATGTTGCAGCAGTCCAAAATCAATGGACTTGCCTGTCCCGCCCTGGCCCTGGCCTCCTGCGTCGAGCAGGAAGTGGCCGCAGACCTCGGCGTAGTTGTCAAGATCGCGCAGGAGCGATTCGGCTGAGGCGTAGGTGTCGGGCCAGAACGCCCTGATCACCCTGTCCGGGCCGATGGCCTCGCAAAAGGCCATGTCCTGTCCGCCGTGCAGCTGGGCCGCGTGCAGTCCGCAGCGGTCCATCAGCTCGATGACCTCGCCCGCCGTCTGGTTCACGAACACGCCCACCTTGACCACGCGGCCGGTCTTGACCGAGGCCACGAAGTCCGGGTCCGCGTTGCGCGGGCTGGCCGGGTGGAAGATGAACCCGAGCAGGTCGGCCCCGAGCCGCGAACACAGCTCGACGTCCTGCATGCGGGTCATGCCGCAGATCTTGACGAGGGGGCGGGCCATTATGCGCGTCCCGCCAGCTCGGCCAGCGCCTGGCCCGGGTTCTCCGCCTGCATCAGGCTGGTGCCGATGAGCACGGCGTCAAAGCCGAGCGCGGCCATCTCCTCCACCTGGGCGCGGGTGGATACGCCGCTTGCGCAGATCCAGAGCTCGCCGTCCTGTTTCTGGCGGATGAACTCCCGGCCCTGGTCCAGGCTGGTTTCAAGGGTGTCCAGGTTGCGGTTGTTGACCTGGATGATGTCCGCTCCGGCCTGGCGCGCCTTGTCCAGGTCCGCCTGGTCGAATATTTCGACAACCGGGGCGAGGCCGGGCATGCGTGCCAGGTCCACCAGCTGCTTCAGCTCGGCGGCGGAATCGAACATGCGGGCGATGAGCAGCACTGCGGAGGCCGGGCTGGACGCGGTCATGGCCACCTGGAGCGGGTCGAAGATGAAGTCCTTGCGCAGGAGCGGCAGGCCTGGTCCGTTCATCATGAACAGGTAGTCGGGATGGCCGCCGAAGTAGACGTGCTCCGTCAGCACCGAGATGGCCGCCGCGCCGTTGGCCGCGTACTCGTCGGCAAAGTCCAGCGGGTTGGCGTGTTCGCGGATGACGCCCTTGCTCGGGCTCGCGGGCTTGAACTCGGCGATGATGGCTCCCGGCCCCTTGGCCCGGATGGCGTCCACGAATGACGGGCGGTCGCCCTGATAGACTGCGGGCACGTGGCCCCCCATGAAGTCCTTGCGCAGGCTGTCTATCTCCGCCTGCTTGGCTTCCCTGAATTTATTGAGCATAGGGCATTCCCTTTGTGAGTCCGTGGTTGACGATATCGCGGGCGATGTCCGCGCATTCGGGCATGGTGCCCCGGTCCAGAAGGTGGAGGCACCCTGCCAGATTGAGGGCCACCATGTCCATCATGGCCTGCGGCCCCTTGCCGGAGAGGATTTCCCGCAGTCTTTTCACGGCGTCTTCCTTGCCGCTGACGCGCACGTCCTCGGGGGCGTGGGGCTTGAAGCCGAGCCGCTCGGGGTTGACCGTGATCTTTTCCATGACGTCCTCGTTGATGATGTATCCCCGGTTCACGCCCCAGGTGGTCAGCTCGTCGAAGCCGCCCGCGCCCGAGAAGATGAGGGCGCGCTTGACGCCGGTGAGGAGCAGGGTCTCGCCCATGAGCTCCAGCTTGTCCGGCGCTCCAACGCCCAGGAGCTGGTGCGAGGGGCGGGCCGGGTTGAGCAGCGGGCCCATGAGGTTGAAGAGGGTGCGGATGCCCAGCTGCTGGCGTACGGGCATGACGTACTTGAACGCCGGATGATAGGCCGGGGCGAAGAGAAAGGCGAAGTGGCGTTTCTCAAGGTTCGCGGACGCCTCTTCCGGGCTCATGGTCAGGGGCACGCCCAGGGCTTCGAGCACGTCGGCCGAGCCGCAGGATGAGGACAGGGCGCGGTTGCCGTGCTTGGCCACGGTGTAGCCCATGTCCGCCAGGAACAGGGAGACGGCCGTGGAGTTGTTGAAGCTGCACTGGCCGTCGCCGCCGGTTCCGCAGGTGTCGATGACCGGCTCGGCCCGCTTGCCGTCGAAGCCGGGAATCTTGACCGCGGCGGCCACTCCGGCGCGCACTCCGGCGGCCAGGTCCGTCGAGTCCTCGCCCTTGGAGCGCAGGCCCATGAGAAAGGCGCCGGTCTGGGCCTCGGTCAGCCTGCCGGACATCAGCTCGGAGAACATGAATCCGGCCTGCTCGTCGGTCAAAGCCTTGTGTTGCGCCAGTAGATCAAGCACTTCCGATACGTGTATTGTCATGATGCTATCCTTTTATGTTCAGGAAGTTCTTGAGGATTTTCGGGCCGTCCGGGGTCAGGATGGACTCCGGGTGGAACTGCACGCCGAACCAGGGCCGGTCCTTGTAGGCCAGCCCCATGACCTCGTCCCGGTCCGTCCGCGCCGTGACGTCGATGACGTCGGCGGCCTGCTCGGCCGGGACCACCAGCGAGTGGTAGCGGCAGACCTCGAAGGGGTTGGGCAGCCCCGCGAAGATACCCTCGTCGTTGTGATGCACCATGGAGGTCTTGCCGTGCATGATGCGCTCGGCCCGGACCACGGGCGCGCCCGCGAAGTGGCCCAGGGTCTGGTGGCCGAGGCAGACGCCCAGCACCGGGACGGTTGGCGGGAGCAGCGACAGGAACTCGAGGCAGTAGCCCGCGTTCTGCGGATTGCTCGGCCCGGGCGAGAGGCAGACGCGGGTGAGCGTGCCGCTTTGTGCCAGCTCGAGTACCTCTTTTCGGTCGTTGCGGACGACCACTGGGTCGGCCCCGAGCTGCTGGAACGCCTGCACCAGATTGAAGGTGAAGGAGTCGAAATTATCGATCAGCAAAAACATCGGTGCCTCCCGTGCCGGTGATCACTTCCAGAAGCACCCGGGCCTTGTTGTGACATTCATTCCATTCGGCCTCGGCGTTGGAGTCGTAGACGATCCCCGCCCCGGCCTGCCAGTGGCAGACGCCGTTCCTGATCCACATGGACCGGATGGTGATGCCGGTATCCAGGCTGACCACGCCGTCGTCGAGCCCCATCCAGCCGATGCAGCCGCCGTAGGGGCCGCGATCCTGCGGCTCGGTCTCGGCGATGATCTCCATGGCCCTGATCTTGGGCGCGCCGGAGAGGGTCCCGGCCGGAAAGGTGGACTGGAGCACGTCTACGCCGTCCAGCCCGTCCTTGAGCTCGCCCTCGACATAGGACGTCAGGTGCATGACGTGGGAGAACCGCTCGACGTTCATGAACTTCTCCACGGTGACCGTGCCCGGCTTGGAGATGCGGCCCAGGTCGTTGCGGCCGAGGTCCACGAGCATGACGTGCTCGGCGCGCTCCTTGGGGTCGTCCAGCAGCTCGGCCTCCAGGCGCATGTCCTCCTTCTCGGTCTCGCCTCTCCAGCGGGTTCCGGCGATGGGGCGCACTTCAAGCTGGCCCGAGGCGCAGCGGACCATCATCTCGGGCGAGGAGCCGAGCAGGGTCGTGCCGCAGGTCTTGCCCATGGACGCGCAGTCCGGGAATTTCATGTAGAACATGAACGGCGACGGGTTGGCCTGGCGCAGCCGCCGGTAGATGCGGAAGGGGTCGTCCGGCAGGGGCACGGTGAAGCGGGTGGAGAGCACCACCTGGATGCATTCGCCCTGGGCAATGAGGTCCTTGCACTTCTCGACCCCGGCCATGTAGGCCTCCTTGCCGGGGTGGACCGTGGGCGTTCCGGCCTCGGGAGCCGTCAGGTCCGCGCCCCACTGGATGGGGGCGGGCATGGGCGTGGCGCCTTCGTCCAGGCTCAGGTAGCAGCAGGAGTGGCGCAGGTGGTCGAAGAGCACCATCTGTCCGGGCAGCACCAGGCATGCCTCGGCGTCCTCGGGCCTGCAGACGTCCCTGAGCTTGCGCTCGAACATCCCGGCCACGCCGTAGCCGAAGTAGCCGTAGAGGCCGCGGGTCAGGCCGGGCAGTCCGTCGCGGCTGTTGCCGCCCTGCGTCTCCTGGGTCACGGAGAGGCTCTTCACGGCCTGCCTGATGCCGTCGAGATAGTCCATGCCCTGGAGGGCCTTGAGGGGTTGCAGCCGCTGGTCGGTGGTCTCCACCACCAGCTTGCCGTCCACGGGGTGGAGCATGAGCCGGTAGTCCCAGGCGATGAGGCTGTAGCGGCCCAGGCGGCCGTCCACCTCGGCGCTTTCCAGCAGGATGCCCGGCTGGTCGCCCACCAGCCCCATGTAGAGGCTGATGGTGGTCTGTACGTCGGCCGGGAGCCATTTCCCGTGCTGCGTCAGCGTGATCTTTTCCATTGGTGTATATCCTTACAATAAAGCTGTGGTTCGTCGGTTGTGCTTCAAAAAATCCCTGGCGATCCCTGCCGGGGTTCCGCGCGGTCCGTGTCGTCCGGGTCGTTCATCCTTTCATGTGTCTCTCATTTTCCCTCCCGAAAAAAAGAGGCCGCACCCTTGCGGGGTGCGGCCTCGGTTGCAATTGCGCAAACCGTGCGTACGGCAAGAAGCCGCACCCCTAATATGATTCGTTACGCCACCACCACTGAGCCCTGTCGGAAAGCAGGTCGAGATCGCCGCCGGCAGCGAGGCTCAGGTAGGACATGAACTTGCGGTTGGTCTCCTGCAAAAACGGGTTTGCCTCGGAGATGACCTCGAAGAGTTCGGTGTCCATGGTGAGCATCTTGCGCGCGGAATCCAGCCTGCGCCGAAAGGACGGGGTGACGTAGTTCTCTATGGAATCGACATCCCTGGCGGCGGCCAGGAAGGCCACCGTGGAAGTGAAGTTCAGGCCCTGCACGATGGCCATGGCCCGGTCGTGCTCCTCGGCCGTTGAATCGAAGCAGGTGTAGCCGCATGCTTTCAGCAGTGCGGACACGCGGCGGGCGGGCTCTGCATCGGACTCGCGGCCCGGCACCACGGCCACCCTGGGGGTGAACCCGTCGGGGATCACCGGGCCGAAGAGCGGGTGGGTCCCCACCACGGGGCCGTCGAACCGGTCGAGCATCGCCTTCATGGGCAGCACCTTGACCGAGCCGACGTCGCAGAGGATGGTCCGGGGTGCGAGATGGGGCGTCACGCGGTTGAGGACATCGTCCATGGCCGTGACGGGAACGCTGAGCAGGAGCAGGTCGCAGCCGCGCAGGGCGAGGGCGATCGCCTCATCCGTGAGCGGGCGGTCGAGCCGCGCCACGGAGCAGCCGAGCGCGGCGAAGTCTCTGCTGAAGAGACCCCCCATCTGTCCGCTGGCGCCCACGATGGCGATGCTGTTGATGCCCGATGCGTTCATTGGTGAATATGGTGTTTACAGGCCCGTGTCGCCGGGGTTGACGATGGTATTCCATTGGTCGAAGAAGCCCGGGAATGATTTGCCTACACAGCCCGGGTTGTCAAGGACCACGTCCACTCCGGCCAGGGAGAAGAGGGACATGGACATGGCCATGCGGTGGTCGCCATAGGTGGTGAAGTGCACGGTCTGCCCCTTGGGCAGCCTGCCGGGACGGATGATCAGCGATTCGTCGGTGATGTCCGTACGGCAGCCGGTGCGGGCCACTTCCACGGCGCATGCTTCGAGCCGGTCCGTCTCCTTGAGCCGCAGGTGGGCGACGTTGGTGATGGTGGTCTTGGTGGCGGCAAATGCGGCCGCGGCGGCCACTGTGGGTACGAGGTCCGGGCAGCGGCCCATGTCGATCTCGATGCCGCGCAGGGGGCTGGGTTCGATGAGGATGCCGTCGAAGGTGACCTTGATGGACGCGCCCATCTGGCTGAGGATGTCCATTATGGCGCGGTCGCCCTGGAGGGAGTCCGCCGCCAGGCCCTTGAGCAGCACGGGGCGGTCGCCCACGGCTCCGGCCGCCATGAAGTAGCTGGCGTTGGACCAGTCGCCTTCCACGCGGTAGTGGGCCGGCTCGTAGCCGGTTGGCTTGACGACGAACCGTATCTTGCCGGGGCTCACGGCCTTGACCGAGCGCCAGGGCACGGCGTGCCATGCGTTGTCCCTGAGGACCTCCACCTCGAACCCGGCCTTGAAATCTTCCATGATCCGCAGGGTCAGGGCCACATAGGGCCAGGACACGGCTTTTTTGCCCGCCACGGTGATGGTTGTCTCGTGGTCGGCCATGGGCGCGCCCAGGAGCAGGCCGGAGAGATACTGGCTGCTTTCCTCAAGGGTTATCTCCACCTTTTTCTTGGCGAACCCCTTGGTGGTCATGACAAAGGGCAGGAATCCCTTTTCGCCCTCGAAGGAGAATTTTGCCCCGAGCTTTTCCAGGGCGCTGACCAGCTCGGCCATGGGGCGTTCGTGCAGCCGGGGTGCTCCGTGAACGCGGAAGGTTCCGCGCCCGGCGGCGGCCACGGCGGTCATCAGGCGGCAGGTGGTGCCGGATTCGTGCATGAAGAGGTCGGCCGGGGCTTCGTCCTTGTGCTTGCCGTCGGCGTTGCCGCCGCAGGGGCCGTTCTCCATGCCGGTGACCACCAGCATGCCGTCGCGCTCCTCGATTTTTGCGCCGCATGCCGTGAGGCATCCCCGGGTGCGGGTGATGTCGTCGCTGTCCAGGGCGCTGCTGATCTCGGACACGCCGTGGGCCAGGCTGGCGGCGATGAGCGTGCGGTGCGACAGCGATTTGGACGGCGGCGCGGTGATGATGATCGGTCGGTCGGTCATGGTCTCTCCTCTTGGGTGGGATACGTGCCCAGCACTCTTAAGGTGTGGCACTGCTGGCGGA
>CAMYLL010000118.1 GCA_947259235.1 uncultured Pseudodesulfovibrio sp.
CGGGCGTAATGGTCCCTGGCCCGGGACCGCCCAGGAGCCAGGCCCGGTCACCCGGGACGACCCCGTCCGGGCCGCCCAACCCTTCGCCCATAACCCCGGTCACGTCAACCACCGTCATCTGCATGCACACGCGGCCGAGGATGGGAACGCGGCTCCCCTTGATATTCATGAAGCCCGTGCCCGAAAGCCCGCGGCTGTAATTGTCCGCATAGCCCACGCCGACGACGGCCACCCGGCTGTCGCGCTCGGCCACGTGGGTCCAGCCGTAGCTGACGCCCTCGCCCCGTTTGAGGGTGTGGACGTGGAGCACCGGGGCACAGACCTGCATGGTCTGCTTCAGCCCGCTCCCCAGCTCCTCCCAGGACGTGCCGTGAAAGGGATTGCCGCCGTACATGGCGATGCCCAGGCGCATGCTGTCCATGCGGCAGACCGTGTGGGCCATGCCTCCGGCGGAGTTGGCGATGTTCGCCTCCACGCGGAACCCTGCCCCGTCGAGTCCGTCGAGGACGGACTGGAAGCGGGCGGCCTGGGCCGTCACGTTGGCCGCCTGCTCGGGCACGTCCGCCGAGGCCAGATGCGTGCTGGCCATGACTGGTTTGAGATTGGGATTGGCCCGCAGGAAATCCACCACCTCGCCCAGGGCCTCGGGCCGAAAGCCGAGCCGCCGCATGCCCGTGTCGAACTTCAGGCAGATGTCGAGGCTCCCCCTGGAGCGTGCGGCCTCGGCCACGCGGACCAGCTGGTCCATGGTGGCTACGGCGGCCAGCACGTCGCGCTCCCACAGGGCGGCCGTGTCCGCCTCGTCCACCGGACCCAGCAGGGCCAGGATGCGCCCGGACCAGCCCGATGCGCGCAGCTTGGCGCCCTCGCTGACATAGCCCACGGCCAGGGTGGACACGTTCTCATCCTTCAGGGCGCGGGCGACCTCGGCCAGCCCGTGTCCATAGGCATCGGACTTGACGACCGGGATGATCCGCTCACACAGCCCCTGAAACCGGCGGACGTTGGACACGAGATTGTCCAGGCATATTTCAACCTGTATCTTGTTGTAATCGATCATTTCTATTTCCGCTTGAAGAGTTTTTCGAGATCCTGGGGATTCCAGGCGACCACAACGGGCCTCCCGTGGGGGCAGTAGTCCCGTTCCGGGGTCCGAAGCCAGACTTCAAGGAGCGAGAGGGCCTCGTCCACGGCCAGGGGCTGCCCCGCCTTGATGGCGGTCTTGCAGGACATCATGGTCCACAGATCGTCCAGGGTGCGGGCCTTGGAGGCCAGGGCGTCCGCCAGGCATTCGCGGGCCTTGCCCGCATCCAGGGTGGGCGGGATGCCGCGCACCAGCACTTTGTCCGGGCCGTCCTTTTCGAGGATGAAGCCCATGTCGCGCAGCCCGTCCCACAGCTCGTGCAGGGTCTCGGCCTCGCTGTGATGCAGGCGCATTTCAAGGGGCAGGGCCAGGGGCTGGGAATCGCCCCGGGTCCGGGCCTGGCGCATGGCGGCCAGCAGCACCCGCTCGTGGGCCGCGTGCTGGTCCACCAGAACCAGAGACCGGCCGCGGCGCAGCACAAGATAGGTATCGGCCACCTGCCCGAGATAGGTGTAGTCGGTCCCGGCCAGTGGGACGGCCCGCGTTGCAGGCAGGGGAAAGTCAGCCCCGGGCCGGTCGGCCGGTTCCGAGTCGAAGCCGGAGTCATGTCCGTATCCGTGACCGGGCGCGCCCTCGTCTGAGTCTCTCGAACCACTTCCGGGGCCAAGGTCCATGGACACCGGCCGGACCGTTCCGGCCTGATATTCACGATAGGAAGGAAATTTCGGCGCGTCTTCGCGGAAGGCATGGGAACCGGACCGCGACGGGATTGAATCGTATTGTTCGCGGGCTTCAGGGCTTCCGGCCCGAGCCATGGTCCCATGGCCGGGGAAGGAGTCGGCCGAGCTGGCGTCGCGCATCCCGGCCAGGGCCTGGACGATGCCGCCACGGATGGTGGAAAAGACGCGGCTCTCCTCGGTGAACCGCACTTCGAGCTTGGCCGGATGGACGTTGACGTCCACCTCGTCCAGGGGCAGCTCCAGAAAAAGAACCAGCTGCGGATACTCCCGCGACAGGAGCATCCCCTTGTACGCCTGACGCACCGCGCCGAGCATCAGCTTGTCCTGCACCGGCCGTCCGTTGACATAGAGCAGGATACGGTCGCCCCGGCTCTGGGCCGTGGCGGGAGCCCCGGCCACGCCGTGGGCCACATAGCCCAGCCGCTCGAACCGGAAAGGGGCCAGCCCCTCGCAGACCGCCGGAGGCCAGAATCCGCGCAGCCGGGCCGCCACGTCCTGATCGGGAGGCAGCCGGAAGACTTCGCGTTCGTTGACGGTCAGGGAAAAACCGCACTCGGGATGGGCCAGGCAGATGCGCATGAGCGTATCCTGGCACCGCTTGTTCTCCGTGGTCTCGGCCTTGAGGAACTTGAGCCGTGCCGGAGTGTTGGCAAACAGCTCGCGGACCTCCACCCGGGTTCCCGAGGCCAGGGCCGCAGGGCCCCGCTCCACCAGCTCCCCGGCATGCACCTGGATGCGCGCCGCCTCGTCCGCCCCCTCGGCCCGGGAGGTCATGGTGAACCGCGAGACCGAGGCGATGCTGGGCAATGCCTCACCCCGGAAGCCAAAAGAGCCAATGGCCGAAAGGTCCTCAAAATTGCGCAGCTTGCTGGTGGCGTGGCGGGTGACGGCCAACTCCAGCTGGGCGGCCCGGACGCCGCGCCCGTTGTCCTGGACCACTATCAACCCACGCCCGCCGCGCTCCACGGTGACGTCCACCCGGGTGGCCCCGGCGTCGAGGCTGTTCTCCACCAGCTCCTTGACCACGCTGGCGGGGCGTTCCACCACCTCGCCCGCGGCGATCTGGTTCTTGAGCCCCGGCGGCAGGATGCGGATATCGGCGGCGGTATTCATCATCAGAAATTGAAGAGGTCGAAGCCCACCTCGAAGCGGGTGTCGCTGGACTTCTGGGTCAGGGCGAAGTGCATGGTGTAGCACTCTGCGGCCCAGGACAGGGCCAACGTGCGTTCGAGGTCCTTCTCGCCGTTGAAGTCGTGGCGGTATTTCGCGCTCAGGGTCAGGTCGTTGTTGATCTCCCATTTGGCGCCCAGGGAGACGATGGACATGGTCTCGTCGCGGTAGCGTTTGTACTCGTCGATCCTGACCAGATAGTCGTAGCCCACGGAGAATTCGCCCAGGCCGTCCTTGAAGAGACGTATGGTGTTCTCGTTCTGGGTCAGGCTGGTCTTGTAGGGCGAGAACCAGCTGCGGCTGATGAGGTCGATGAACGTCTCCGGTCGCACACGAAGCTCCACCATGAGATCGGAGAACGGCCTGCGCCCATACTGCGTGAGCTGGTCGGTTCGCGTGGCCTCGTTGCGGTCGTAGGACTGCTCGACACGGAAGAGCAGGAAGTCGAGATAGTCCGTGACCACCGTGGCCTGGGGGCCTTCCTCGCTGCCGGGGGAGAGAACGACGCTGTCGCGCCGCCGGTCGAGGACGTTGGTCAGGGAATAGGTGACCTCGTTGCGGCCCTGGATGCGGTCGAACCTATCGAAATAGGGCAGGTCGTCCTGGCCGGTGATGGTCGGGGTATAGGCATACTCCACCCGGGGGGTGATGGAGTGCTTGAGCCGGGTCCAGCTCGATGTCCCGGCCAGGCTCGGCTCGGCCTTGACCGTGTCGTCGAGGGAATAGACCCGGGTCATCTCGCTGAAGGCGCTGAACCCGGCGGCCCAGGTGTTGCGGCTCTGGAAGCCGCTCTTGGTGGCGTTGGAGTTGACGTACTGGGTGCGGCCTCCCTCGTCCACCACGGTCTGGTTGCCGTACCCCTCGTGCTTGGTCAGGTCGTAGGCGGTGAAGTCGCCCGACACCGAGGGGATGAAGGTGATGTAGTCGCTCGTCAGGGGTAGCTTCAGCTCCGGGTCCATGCGGAAGCGATGGCCGGTATGGCCCTTGTTGCGCGTGAAGTAGTCGTACTTGGCGTTGGCCGAGACCTCAAGCGGCGTGCCCGGGATTCCCTGCTGATAGGCGAAGAGCCCCAGCTCGGGCAGGGTCTGGACGGTGGTGTTCTCGTCCGAGCGGCCATTGCCGTTCATGAACTCGAGGTTCTCCACGTACTTGACCATGCCCGTGGCACCGAAGCGGTCCCAGCTGCGGCTGGCATAGGCCACGCTGGTGCGCGTGGTGCTGTCCTTGTTGTCTATGTCGCGGCCAAAGGCATCCAGGAATTCCTCGCGGTTGACGTCAAAGCCCGTGGGGCCGTCCTGAAAGTCGCGCATGTAGTTCTGGTCCGAGACCACGTCGAGATCCAGCTTGACCTTGAGATCCGGGCTGCCGAGCCAGCCGTCGTACTTGCTGCGCACCCACCACCGGCTGCGGTTGGGCCGGACCAGCCCGTCGCCGCGATAGTCCTTCCACTCGTCCTCCTCGGTCCGGGCGCGCTTGCTGTCCTTGAGCATGTCCACCTTCCACAGCCCCTTGGTGGCGGCGTCGTCGGCGTGGCGCAGTTCGAGCCCCTGCATGTAGCCCCGTCGGGACATGTAGTTCTGATGGAAGGTGGCGTCGGCCTCTTCGTTGATGACCCAGTAATAGGGCATGTTGACCTGCATGCCGAGCTTCTTGCTCGACGCCATGTAGGGCGGCAGGAAGCCGGACTGGCGCGCCTTGCGCCCCGGCAGCGACATGTAGGGCCAGTAGAAGACCGGGACGTCCTTGATGCGGAAGGCGGAGCGGTAGAGGCGCACCCGGCCGTCCAGCTCCACGTCGCCCTCCTCGCTGGTGACGGACCAGGCGGGCGTATCGCCCTCGCAGGCCGTGACCTTGGCGTTCTTGAAGGTGTAGGTGTCGCCCTTGGTCTTGCCCACCCGCTCGGCCTCGACGTAGATGTGCGGCTTGGCCATGAAGAGCCTGCCGTTCTTGAGCCAGCCGGTCATGTTGCCCAGATCGAACTCGCCCTCGTCGGCCTGGAGAAAATCGCCGCCCCACTGGGCGCGGATGTTGCCCTTGAGAAAGACCCAGCCCGTGGTCTGGTAATATCTGGCGAAGTCTGCCCGCAGCTGGTTGTCGCCCATGGCCAGCGTGCAGTTGCCGAAGGCCTCCACGTATTCGCTGGTGAGGTCGCCCACCACGCGGTCTGCGGAAAAGGTCCATTCGTCGAGCTTGGGCGTCTTGACCGGGGTATCGGGCACATACCGCCTGACCTTGTCGAGCTGCGGGTTCTTGCCGAGCAGCGTCCAGGGCAGGCACAGGATGAGGGCTGCCGTGAGGCACCCGAGCAATCCTATGTACGTCGATTTCCGTTTCAAAAAAAGCCTCGACCTATCTCGACGAGAGGTACGGGTTGCTGGAATCCAGGTAGTTCTGCACGTAGTCCGCCGCGCCGTCCTCCAGGGAGGTCATGGCCACGTCGCACCCGGCGGCGGCCAGCTTGTCCATGTTGGCCTGGGTGAAATACTGATACTTGTCGCGGATGGACTCGGGCATGGGGATATACTCTATCACCGGCTCCCGGCCCATGGCGGCGAACACGGCGTTGGCCAGGTCGTTCCAGGTCCGGGCGTTGCCCGTGCCGATGTTGAAGATGCCGTTCTTGTCCGGGTTTTCCAGGAACCAGGCCATGATGTCCACGCAATCCTTGATGTAGACGAAGTCGCGCTTTTGCCCGCCGTCGGGATATTCCTCACGGTAGGACTTGAAGAGCTTGAGCTTGCCGGTCTCGAGTATCTGCTTGTGCGCCTTGCAGATGACGCTGCGCATGTCGTCCTTGTGATACTCGTTGGAGCCGAAGACGTTGAAAAACTTGAGGCTGACTATGCGGTCGAGCATGCCCCCCTTCTTGGCCCAGAGATCAAAGAGCTGTTTTGAATAGCCGTACATGTTCAGGGGGCGCAGCCTGTCGATGCCCTCATGGTCGTCGTTAAAGCCCCACTCGCCCTCGCCGTAGGTCGCGGCGCTGGAGGCATTGATGAGCCGGGCCTCGTGGGCCAGGCAGTGGCGGCAGACATACTGCGTGTAGCGATAATTGTTGTCCATCAGGAAGTCCGCGTCACGCTCCGTGGTGGAGGAGCACGCGCCCATGTGGATCACCGCCGTGGTCTCGAAAGGGTCGTCCCCGCCCAGAATCAGCTTGAGGAACTGATCGCGATGCAGATAATCCTCGTAACGCAACCCGACGAGGTTGTTCCATTTTTCACTGGTGGACAGGTTATCCACCACGAGAATGTCGTCAATGCCCATCTGGTTGAGCTTCCAGACCATGGCGCTGCCGATGAACCCCGCGCCGCCCGTGACTATATGCATGCGATCTCCTTGTCTGCGCTGAACACTCCGCTCACATGAACGGTAAACGCTTCTTTATACTGATTTCAAGCCCGGGACGCAACCTGCGCCTGCGCCGCAGACGAGGATGATTATTATGCTCTTTTCTCAATAATAACGTCGCCCCCCCTTGCACCGCGGCCGCGCCTTGCGTATATTCATAATCCGACATGCACTCGTGTCAGTTTGTAACCTGCCAAATAATTCTCTAAAGGAGTGAACTTATGAAACTTTCAAGAAAAGCACTGGTGCTGGCCCTCGCCGCATTGCTGACTATGTCCCTTGCCATGGCCACCACGGCCAGCGCAAAGATGGTCAAGGATGTGGATAATTTTATCCTGGTTCTCGACCAATCCGGGTCCATGGCCATGAAATATGTCGGGACCAACACCAAGAAAATCAACCTCGCCCTGGCCACCATGAAATCGCTGAACGAGAGCATCCCGCCCCTGGACTACACGGCGGCCATGTTCCTCTTCGCGCCGTTCGAGACCAAGTATCAGCCGGCGGCATACAACAAAGCCGCCATGGCCAAGGCCATCGGCTCCGTCGGCACCAACTTCGACATCTACAACCGCCGCACCACCATGGGTAACGCGCTGATCGACCTCGACCCGGTCCTCGCCGGTCTTTCCGGCACCACGGCGGTCATCATGTTCACCGATGGCGAGTCCAACCTCGGCGCTGATCCCGTCGCCCAGGCCAAGGCCCTCTACGCCAAGTACGGCAACAAGGTCTGCGTCCACATCGTCAGCTATGCCGACGACGCCGACGGCCAGGTCGTCATCGACGAAATCCGCGCCCTGTCCTCCTGCACCGTTCCGGCCGACTATGCCGCGCTGAACGATGCGGCCACCATGAAGGCCTTCACCGAGGACATCTTCTACTCTGAAGTCGCTGATGCCGCTCCGGCCCCGGCTCCCATGCCCATGGCCAAGGAGACCATCACCTTCAGCCTCCACTTCGGTTTCGACAAGTACCAGATCACCGACGAGATGATCCCCGTGCTGGAGCAGGCCAAGATAATCCTGGATGAGAACCCCTCCGCCAGCTACATCATCAACGGCCACACCGACTCCACCGGCCCCGAGGCCTACAACCAGGGCCTGTCCGAGCGCCGCGCCAATTCGGTCAGGGATTACCTGACATCGAAAGGGATCCGCGCCAGCCGCCTGTCCGCCAAGGGCGATGGAGAGTCGCGTCCGGTC
>CAMYLL010000119.1 GCA_947259235.1 uncultured Pseudodesulfovibrio sp.
CGTCGATGGCGCTCTCGGTGGCCTTGGGGTTGTTGTAGTAGCCGACCATGACGTTGTAGCCGCGACAGCATATCTCGCCCTGGGTCCCGTTGGGCATTCTTTTGCCCGTGTCCGGGTCCACTATCTTGATCTCCACCTCGGGCATGGTCTGGCCCACGGTCTCGGTCATCTGGCGCATGGAGTCGCCGATCTTGGTCTGGCTCATGACCGGGCTTGATTCCGTCAGGCCGTAGCAGATGGTGATTTCCTTCATGTTCATCTTGTCCATGACCCGCTTCATGACCTCCACCGGGCAGGGGGAACCGGCCATGATGCCCGTGCGCAGGCTTGAATAATTGAAGCGCTCGAACAGGGGATGGTCGAGGATGGCGATGTACATGGTGGGCACGCCGTACAGGGCGGTGCAGTTCTCCTGGTCCACGGCGGCCATGACGTCCAGGGGTACGTAATCCTCCAGGATGACCATGGTCACCCCGTGGTTGACGCAGGCCAGCACGCCCAGCACGCAGCCGAAGCAATGGAAGAGCGGCACGGGCAGGCACAGCCGGTCGCCCGGCCTGAACTCCTGGTTCTTGCCTATCCAGTAGCCGTTGTTGGCGATGTTGTAGTGGGTCAGCTGCACGCCCTTGGGGAAGCCCGTTGTGCCGGAGGTGTACTGCATGTTGACCACGTCGTGGGGGTCCAGCTCGTCCTGGCGGGCCGTGAACTGCTCGTCGGAGACCATGGCGGCCATGGCCTGCAGCTCGGGGATGGAATACATGCCCCGGTGCTTTTCGTGGCCGAGGTAGAAGAGCCGCTTGAGCTTGGGAAACTTGTTGGTGCGCAGCTGGCCGCGTTCCTGGGTCTTGAGCTCGGGGATCAGGTCGTAGACGGTGGAGAGGTAGTCGTGGTCGCGGTAGCTGCCGATGATGAAGAGGTTTTCCGCCTCGGAGTTCTCCAGCAGGTATTTGAACTCGTGGGAGCGGTAGTGGGTGTTGACCGTGAGCATGACGGCTCCGATCTTGGCCGTGGCGAACTGCAGGGTGACCCAGTAGGGCACGTTGTTGGCCCAGACCGCCACCTTTTCGCCCCGTTTGATCCCCAGGGCCATGAGCCCCTTGGCCACGGTGTCCACCAGGGCGCCGAACTCGCGGTAGGTGAGGCGGAAGTCGCGGTCAACATAGACCACGGCTTCGGTCTCGGGATATTTTTCGACGGTTTCGTCCAGGAGCCTGCCAAGGGTGATTTCTCGAATCGATGCCATGAAAACCGCCTATTCCGGGAAGTAGAGGACTGCGTAGATTTCGGCCTTTTCGCCGCCGTGACAGGCCACGTTGTGGGGGACCACGGAGTTGAAGTAGACGGAGTCGCCGGGGGAGAGGATGGTCTCCTCCTGGCCGTAGAGCAGGCGCATCCGGCCTGAATGGACCACGATGAACTCCTCGCCCTCATGGGAGGAGAGGGTGTCGTCCTGGCAGGATTTGGGCAGCAGCTCGATGAAGAAGGGCTCCATGTGGCGGTCGGTCTTGCTCCTGCCCAGGGAGTGGAAGACGACTCCGGGTTCCTTGCCGTCGGGGTGCATGGTCAGCTCTTCCTCGCGATCGGCCAGCCGGACCACCAGCGGGTCGCTGGAGACCTGGTCGTCAAGAAAGGTTCCCAGGCGCACGCCCAGGGCGCGGGCCAGTTTGACCAGGGGGCGCAGGGACGGGTACATGTCGTCGTCCTCGACCGCCTTGATGAATTCCGCCGACAGGGTCGTGCGATCGGCCAGGTCCTCGATGCTCAGCTTTTGTCTTTGCCTGTATGATTGAATCCTGTTGCCAATGGTACTCATGCGGTCTGCTCCTTGCGTGCGTCCGGTCTGCCGGATCGAGGGACCCCCGGCCGCGGCCGTGGGCTGTCACTTGCGCCTTCTGGCGGGCGCAACGGTTCAATCCGGCATAGTCAAGTTGGTGTGGCCCGCAGAATGCTGACGCAGCGGTCTGCCGTGGCCGGAATTCCCCTGGAAATGCCCGGCGAAAAGGGAAGACAATTCGCCGTCCATGCGTTTACCCGAATCCCCGGCGATTGTCACCTCAATGAGAAAAACCTTGGGAGGAGTGGGTCGCTGTTGCCATCGTTCGTCGGCCAGTGTAGTTTTTTACCATGATCACCGCCATCAGACACCAGCGAGGCGACAAATGACCCAAGAAGACGCTCCGGCCCGGGGAAAGGTCTCCCCGGACGCCCCCATGCCCGACGCGAAAGTTCCCGCAGGAATGCCCCGGCACCGTATCACCGGCGTGTTCTCCAGCCAGGCCATAGCCAAGGTCGGAACCGGCACCACCAGCCGCAAGACCATCCAGAAGGCGTACTGGTACGCCGAGGAGAAGGAGCCGGACGCCGATGGAAACGTCGTGGTCATGGTCCGCCCGCTCAACAAGAACAACGTCCCCTCGGGACAGGCCGAGGCCATACCCAAGGGGGACTTTCTGGAGCGGTTCAACCCGGAGCTGGAGTTCTATCAAAAGGAAGTCTTCCCCCGGATGAAGGAGCTGGACACCACCTTGAAACGTGCCGAGGAACAGCGCGCGCAAGGGGCGCTCTATTCCGCCCAGTTCGAGTACCAGTCCGCGCTGACGGTGGACGAGGAGAACGTGCGCGCCAACTTCGGCCTGGGGCTGACCTACATGGAGCGCGGCGAGACGACCAAGGCCGGCGACATCTTCGAGCGCGTGGTCACCCTGGACGCCGCCTTCTCCCCGGAGCACAAGCACCTCTTCAACGAGTTCGGCATCAACCTGCGCAAGTCCAAGCTCCTCGACCAGGCCGTGGAATACTACGAGCGCGCCCTGAAGATCACGGACAACGACGAAAATCTCTACTACAACATCGCCCGCGCCTACTTCGAGCGGGGCGACCGCGACGACTGCCTGACCAACCTGCGCAAGGCCCTGGAGATGCGCCCCGGCTTCGAGGAGGCGCAGAAGTTCCTGGCCTATGTCGAGAAGCAGGCGGAACGGGAATGAACCTCGCCCTTGAGGGGGTGACCTTCGGCTATCCCGGCCGCCCCGAGCTGCTCCGGGACGCGTCCCTGGTCATGGAGGACGGGGCCTATGTCCTGCTGCGCGGGCCGTCCGGGGCGGGCAAGTCCACCCTGTTGCGCCTCCTCTGCCGCCTGGAGGAGCCGCTGGCCGGGCGCATACTGCTCGACAGCGACCCCATAGACGCCATGCCTCCGGCCCAGCTGCGCCGCACCGTGGCCTATGTTCAGCAGATGCCTACCCTGATCCCCGGCACGGTGCGCGAGAACCTGCTGCTTCCCTTTTCCTTCAAGGCCAACGGCGGTCGCGTGCCGCCCGGCGACGATGCCCTGGCCGACAGGCTGGCCGCCTTTCTCCTTGACGGCGTGACCCCGGACAGCCGGGCCGAGACCTTGTCCGTGGGCCAGGCCCAGCGGGTGTGCCTCATCCGCAGCCTGCTCCTTGAGCCGCGCGCCGTACTCATGGACGAACCCACGGCCTCGCTGGACCAGCGCAGCGCCGAGGTGGTGCTGGCCAAGGCCGCAGAGCTGAGCCGCCAGGGAACCACGGTGGTCATGGTCTCCCATTCCTCCGACGATCCCGCCGGGGTGACCCGCCACGCCTGCGTCAGCGGCTGCGCACTGGAGTATGCATGACCCCGCACATCATCGAGATAGGGCCGTGGCAGCTGGTCATGTGCCTGGGCTTCGTGCTGCTGGCCGGAGCAACCTCGGTCTACCACCGGCTCGGCCTGGGGCGCGACCTGCTGGTGGGCACGGTGCGCACCTTTGCCCAGCTCTTCATCATGGGCTACGTGCTCACCTTCGTCTTCGAGGTGCGGACCGTCTGGCTCGTGCTGCTCATGTTCACCTGCATGGTCGCGGCCGCGATCCACATCATCCGGGGGCGGGTGAAGGAGCGCGGCGTGCCGTTTCTCGTGCCCACCTTCGGGTCCATGCTCCTGTCCTACGCCCTGGTCTCCTGGCTGGTCACCGGCGTCGTCGTGGGGGCCAGGCCGTGGTGGACGCCGCAATACTTCATCCCCCTGGCGGGCATGATCGTGGGCAACTCCATGACCGCCATCTCCCTGTCCCTGGACCGGCTCTTCTCGGACCTGCGCTCGCGCCGCGCCGAGGTGGAGATGCGCCTGTGCCTGGGGGCGGACCCGGCCGAGGCCTCGGCCGACATCATGCGCGGCGCGATCCGCGCGGCCATGACCCCGTCCATCAACTCGCTCATGGCCGTGGGGCTGGTCTCCCTGCCCGGCATGATGACCGGCCAGATCCTCTCGGGCACGGACCCGCTCATCGCCATCCGCTACCAGATCGTGGTCATGCTCATGCTGGTGGCCTCCACCGCCTTGGGCGCCATGCTCGTCACCGGTCTGGTGCGCAGGCGCTGCTTCACCAAGGGGCACAGCCTCGCCCTGCGCCAGCCCGCCTGATCCATAGGCGAACCCGTCCCGCCGGTTTTCCGCGCTGCTCCCCGACCCCGAAAATTCCCGCTCGCCGGGCACAAAAAAAGCCGACCCCCTTTCGGAAGCCGGACCCGTCGCAAAAGGGAGCGGTGCGTGCCTATACGTCCATGCCCTGTTTTTTGTATTCGTTGAGCTTGTTGCGCAGGGTGCGCACCGAGATGCCGAGCAGCTCGGCGGCGCGGGTGCGGTTGCCCGTGGTCTCCTCCAGGCTCTTGAGGATCAGGCGCTTTTCCATCTCGTGCAGGGGCATGACCGAGAGGGCCTCGTCCATGGACGTGGGCGGCGCGGCCTCGCTGGCCGCCTTCTGGCCCGCGCTCACCCCGGCGAGGTCGTCGGGGGTCCACTGCTCGTCGCCCATGAGGAAGTGGCGGGTCTGGATGGGCCCCTGTCCCGCCAGGAGCACGGCGCGTTCCATGAGGTTTTGCAGCTCGCGGACGTTGCCGGGCCAGTCGTAGTCCATGAGCCACTGTTTGGCGTTTTCCGTGATGGCCAGCTGGCCCAGGCCGTAGGTGGCGGCGAATTTGTTGATGAAGAACTCGGCCAGCAGGGAGACGTCGTCGCCGCGTTCCTTGAGGGCGGGCAGCTTGAGGGGGATGACGTTGAGCTGGTAGAAGAGATCCTGGCGGAATTTGCCCTCGCGCACGACTCCCTCGATGTCACGGTTGGTGGTGGCCAGCACGCGCACGTCCACGCTCACGGTCTCCACTCCGCCCACGCGGTCGAATTCCGACTCCTGGAGCACGCGCAGCAGCTTGGCCTGGAGGCCGAGGTCCATCTCGGTGATTTCGTCAAGGAGGATGGTTCCGCCGTGGGCCAGCTCGAACCGTCCGAGCTTGCGGCTGATGGCCCCTGTGAAGGCGCCCTTCTCGTGGCCGAACAGCTCGCTCTCCAGCAGATGCTCGGGCAGGGCGGCGCAGTTGATGGCCACAAAGGGCTTGTCTGCGCGGTCGGAGTTGTGGTGCAGGTAGCGGGCGAACATCTCCTTGCCTGTGCCGGATTCGCCGGAGATGAGCACCGTGGCCTTGGAACGGGCCACCTGCTTGGCCAGGGCCAGGACGCGCAGCACGGCGTCGTGGCGGCCGATGATGTGGAACCGGGCGGGGACGGGCGAGCCGCCGGTGGCGCCGGTTGCGGAGGACGGCGGGGTCGCGTGGGCCTGGCGCGCCGCGTTGGGCTCGTCGGCCTCCTGCGCGGGGGCCTCGGGCGGGATGACGAGCTTGATCTTGTCCCAGACCAGCGGCTCTATCCAGTAATCTCGCGCGCCCAGGTCGAGGAACCGGGTCGCCTCTTCCGCGCTGCCGCTGGCTGTGAAGATGACCACCGGCGGGAAGCCGTCGATGGCCCGGGCCTGTTCCAGCAGCGCCTGCGCGTCGAAGCTCTGGAGTGTGGGGCGACAGAAGATGAGGCACGGGCGGGATTTTCTGATGAATCCCAGCGCGCCGTTGAGATTGTCGGCCAGCCCGGCCTGAAGCCCGGCCGCCTTGAGGGTGGGGAAGATGGCGGCAACGGATTGCGGTTCCGCGATGAAGAGCACGGTTCTGGCTGACATGATCATCTCTATTAACGATAAGTTGAACTGTTTACAAGGGGTTCGCGCACGCGGTCTTGCCACGGTCCCTCGCGGGGTCGCCGCAGACCAGGGGAATCGGTTTTTCTAATTGATATGCACTTGTGCAAGTGGTAGTCTTCAACTGGAAAAATAACCTGATGACATGAGCGGAGCCACACATGAAGGGTGTTGGGTCATGGCAATGATTGCGTCGACGGGCGCAGCGACCTCCCGGCGCGGCCAGGCGCCTCGGGCTGTTCCGAATCCGGTTCGGGGGGTGCTTTCGTGAGATTCTTTCGGGGCTCGATTCGCAGAAAGCTGGTCATCCTCGTGCTGCTGGCGACCCTGCCCGCCTTTGCCATGCTCGCCTACAACGAACTGGCCACCAGACGGCACATGGTGGAGATGGCCCGAGGGGATACTGCCACGCTCCTGCGCGGCTTCACCGAGGTGCAGCGCCGGGTGGCGGCGTCCACGCGTGCTCTGCTACAGACCGTTGCCGCCATGCCCGAGGTCAAGGCGGCCAACCCGGTGGCGACACACGGCATCCTGTCCACCCTGCTTTCGGCCAATCCCATCTATACCAACGTCTTTCTCATCGACCTTGACGGCAGCGTCGTGGCCGGGGGGCTCGGGTCCGGCAAGGGGCTCAACTTTTCCGACAGGAAGCAGTTCATGGACGCGGTGCGGACCGGGCGGTTCTCCTCCGGCGAATTCGTGGTGGGCAAGGCTACCCTCAAGGCGATCTTCCCCTTTGCCATGCCGGTGCATGACGCGTCTGGCGAGGTCCGCCACGTCCTGATTATAGGTATGGATCTGGGGCATTACAGGTTGCTGTTCGAGCAGTCCGCCTTCCCTTCCGGGGCATTCTTCGGCGTGTGCGACCATGAAGGCCGACGCCTTTTCAGATACCCGTTAAGTGACAGCGTGCCCTTGGGCGAGCCTATCCGGCCCGAGGTCTTTCAGGCCGCGTTGCAGGCAGACGCTGCGGGAACCATGCGCGCCCTGGGGTCCGATGGCCTGCACCGCATTGTGGCCTACGAGCCGTTGCGTCTGCGGCCCGACAGCGAGCCGTATATCTATATGTTCCTGGGTTTTGAGGAGGCCGGAATCCTGCGCCCCGCCAACGCCCAGGCCGTGCGCGGCGCGGTCATCACCATGATGTCGCTGGCCCTGGCCCTGGCCGTGGCCTGGTTTGTGGGCGGGGCCGCCATCGCCCGTGACCTGGAGCGGCTCACGGCCGTGGCCCGCAACGTGGGCGAGGGGGGCGACATGATGCCCAGCTCGCTGGACTACTCCGACGGCGAGACCGGACAGCTCGGCCAGGCATTCGACTCCATGGGAGAGCTGCTGACCAGGCGAGAGCGCGAGCGCAACGAGGCGCTGGCCCGTCTCTCCGAAAGCGAGGAGCAGTACCGCACCCTGCTGGAGGCCAACCTCGAGGGCATCTGTCTGGTGAACCCGGACAGCATGGTCATCGAGTTCGGCAACCCCGCCTTCATCCGGTTGCTGGGCCTCACTGC
>CAMYLL010000120.1 GCA_947259235.1 uncultured Pseudodesulfovibrio sp.
GATGCCCAGGGCCTGGCCGACAGCCGGGAAAGTGAGCTTGCCCTTGAAGGTATTCAGGCCAAGAGCGAGGCCCGGGTCCTTCTTGAGTGCGGCCATGCCGTCGCGGGCGATGCGCAGAGCGTAGGGAAGAGTCTGGTTGACAAGGGCGAAGGTGGAGGTGTGGGGCACGGCGCCGGGCATGTTGGCCACGCCGTAGTGGACCACGCCGTCCACCACGTAGACGGGCTTGTCGTGGGTGGTGGCCTTGATGGTCTCGACGCAGCCGCCCTGGTCCACGGCCACGTCGACGATGACGGAGCCTTCCTTCATGGTGGGCAGCATCTCGCGGGTGACCAGCTTGGGGGCCTTGGCACCGGGCACGAGAACCGCGCCGATGACCAGGTCGGCGTCCTGGATGGCGGCGCGGATGTTGGGCTCGGTGGAGGCCATGGTGGTCAGGCGGCCCTGGAAGATGTCGTCCAGGTACTGGAGCCGCTTGTGGGAGAGATCGAGGATGGTGACGCGGGCGCCCATGCCCACGGCGATGCGGGCCGCGTTGGTTCCGACCACGCCGCCGCCGATGACGACAACCGAGGCCGGGGACACGCCGGGCACGCCGCCCAGCAGCATGCCGCGTCCGCCCTGGTTCTTTTCAAGGTAGTGCGCGCCCACCTGGGTGGCCATGCGTCCGGCCACCTCGCTCATGGGCATGAGCAGGGGCAGGGAGCCGTCGGGCAGGGTGACGGTTTCGTAGGCGATGCCGGTGGTTCCGGCCTTGAGCAGGGCGTGGGTCAGGGATTCGGCGGCGGCAAGGTGCAGGTAGGTGAAGAGGATGAGGTCCTTGCGCAGGTAGCCGAACTCGGACTCCAGCGGCTCCTTGACCTTGATGACCATGTCCGCGGCCCATGCCTCGGCGGCGGTGACCATGGTGGCGCCTGCGGCGGCGTATTCCTCGTCGCTCAGGCCGCTGCCAAGACCGGCTCCGCACTCCACGAGCAGCTTGTTGCCCTGGCGGACCAGTGTTTCCACCGCGCCGGGGGTCATGGATACGCGGTTTTCCAGCGTTTTGATTTCCTTGGGAATTCCGATAATCATGGCAGGCTCCTTGGCTTGTAAAAATGTCCGCCGCTGTGGCGGGTTATGCGTTGAATTCCTTGATCACGGCGTCGGGCAGCAGCAGCCACTTGCGCCGGGATTTCATGACCACGAACGACTCGCTGGAGTTGACCCCGCCCACCTTGGACAGGTCCTGATCCAGAAAGTCGTAGAGGTCTCCGATCTCTTCCGAACAGACGATTTCCACGATGATGTCATAGCGGCCGGTGACCACGGCGCACCAGTTGACCCGGGGCAGGGAGCCGATCTGGGCCAGCTTTTCGTCGAGCTGCTCGTGGCTGTGCAGGGAGATGCCCACCAGGGCGATGGTCAGCCCCCGCGTCTTCATTGGGTCTATCAGCCCGGCCACCCGGAGCACCCCGGCCGAGATCAGGTTCTTGAGCCGCGAGCGGACCGTGGGCGGGGTCACGCCGATTTCGTCGGCCACCTTGCCGGGCGAGAGCTGGCCGTCCGCTGTCAGGGCGGCGACCAGTTTCTTGTCGTGGAGGTCGAGGGTACTTTTCATAAAGGAGCCTTTGTTGCGACGATCTTGTTCTTTTTGAAAAATGAACAGCTCGTTTTTATCGAAATGATAAAAACAATGTCAACTGGTTTTCTGAAAAAATCCACTCACGCCGTCCCGGTGAGCGCAACGACGGTCCTGTGGCGGGCGCTCTGTCTAGCATAGCGCACGACGTGCGGTTTGCGAACAGGGGGCGTGTTATTATGTGATGGTCCTGCGGCATCAAGCCGAACGGGTGTCGGGCGTAGGGCGTGACAAGGCAGGCCAGGGCGCTGTCCGTGTGGAGGTGGCGGCGGAAAAATGCGGAGACGGGCCGTCCCGTGAGCGGCCCGTCCCATGCTCGCGTGTGCGGGGCGGCTACTGGACCATCTGCCAGGTTCCGTCGGGCTGGCGATACGCCTTGGCATAGATGGTTTCCATCCGCCCGTCGGGCATGCGCGCCTGGAGGGTGACGTCGCGCTCTATGCGGCCGTCGCCATATTGCCTGGGCGGCTCGGGGATGGCCTGGTAGCGGGTGCGCGTGTCCGGGTTGACCCAGGTGGATGCCTGGCCCGAGGGCATGGTTTCCAGGGTCTGGGAGACCTGGGTGCGGTCGTACTTGTCCATCTCGTTGCCCACGATGTAGCCCACGAGCATGCCCGCGCCGCCGCCGATGGCCGCGCCGGATATCTTGTTCTTGAAGGTCAGGGCGCCCAGGGTGGACCCGGCCAGTATGCCGAGCAGGGCGGAGTTCTGGGCCGTGGTCGTGGTGCATCCGGCCATGAGGATCAGGGTCAGGGCCAGGGCGGCCGTGGTTCTCAGAGGGTTGGTTGTCATGGGGTATCTCCTTTTTGCGGCCGTGATCGTGTTCGTTGCTGTCTTTGTTTCTCCTTATGCAACGGGTGTGCCTCCATGCAATAACCTGATTTCATTTCTATTTTTGCGCACAGCGGCAGTTCGTATGCTCGAACCGTGCGCACGGGGGCGCAACTTTTGTCCGCTCTTTTGCGCTCCTTCGGGCGTGGCCTTGCCGGGACGGCCGCGATCACCCGGCCCTTCTCCAAAGGAAAAGGCCGGAAGCCTCCCGAAGGGGCTTCCGGCCTGTGCTGGTTCGTTGGGTATGTCTATTCGCCGGTGGCCACAGGGTAGCCCGCGCCCTTCCAGGCAAAGATGCCGCCGGGCAGGCGCTTGACGTTGGTATAGCCGAGCTTTTTGGCCCAGACTGCGCCGTTGTCGCTGCGGCCGCACTTGACGTAACCGCAATAGACCACAATGAGCTTGTCCTTGTCCGGGCCGAGCAGGGCGGTATAGTCGGCCTCGCTCTTGCCGTCGGTTCCGGCCGCGTCCCAGGTTGCCATGGGCTTGATGGGAAAGAGGAACTGCACTGCGCCGGGAACGTGTCCCTTCACGTAGCTGTCCTCGTAGGGCATGGTGTCGACGATGACCATGGCCTCGCCCTTGTCCTGCAGTTCCTTGAGGTCGGCCACGGTGAGCAGTTCATAGTCGCCCTTGACGGTTTCGCGGGCCAGCTTGACGGCCTCGGCCTCCTTGACCACTTCACGCTCGAACTTGTCTTCGCCGCCCAGGCATCCGGTCAGCAAAACGGACACCGCGAGGATCATAAAACACAGTCTTTTCATCGAGAATACTCCTTGCTCCCTGAAAAATAGCGAAGCGGAGAGCGGGGAAGGACCCCGCTGGTCCTTCTCTGCCAATACATGAAAAGACATGCCGCGAGCATGATCAGGTCGCGGTACATGGTCTGCGTGAGCGTCCCCGCGCCGCCATCGCTCTCCGAGGGGCCGAAGCATCCGCAGTCCACGTCGAACCCCATGTGGATGGCATAGGCGATGACGCCCATGAACACCAACAACTGTGCGACAACCAACCCCAACGCGCCCCGCAGGTTCAGGATCAGCCCCGCTCCGGAGGCGATCTCCACCACGGGCAGGACGCGGGCCAGCAGTTTGGCCGCCCCCCAGCTGACAAGGCCGTAGCCGTCGATGGCCCGGGCGAAGGCGTCCGGGTCGGCCAGCTTGAGCGCACCCGCATAGATGAAGACGCCGCCGATGACGAGCCGAAGCAGTCTGTACAGGGTCCGGGAAGTCAGAATCTTTTTCATGTGTCTCCGCGCCGTCCGAAACTACGGACGGACATGTTGTTGTAGATAGATTCGGTCGATAGAGCAAATAGATATGATCAATTATAACGTTTGGCACCAGGGAGTCGCAGGGCGGCCGTTGTCACCATAAAAGTCTAGAAAAAATCAAGAAGATCAGGCACAACCATGTTGTTGGTGAAAAATACTATTAAATTAGCATGATAAGATCAATTTTTTCTTGAGATAACGCTGAAACTTTTGTACTCCAATGAAGAACAACAAGGTAAGACAAGGGAGAGGGGTATGACCGGCAAGAAAGTGTTGTCCGTGGCTGAGATAGCTCGCGAGCTCGAATTGCCCGAATCGACGGTCCATTACTGGAAGAACCGGTTCGCACAGCACCTGCCCAGCGTGGGGCGCGGACGGCTGAAGCGGTTCAGGCCCGAGGCCATTGAGGTCTTCGCCACCATCTCCCGCCTGCTCAAGGAGGGCCACACGGCTCGCGATGTCATGGACCAGCTCGGTCAGGCCTATCCCTTCCAGGCCGACGCCATGCCCGAGGGCGCGTCCATGCCCCCGGCCATGTCCGGCGCGGCAATGGAACCGGCCATGAAGATGGCCGCTGCCATCGGGTTCGAGATAGCCAAATCCGTGGGCGAGGGCATCCGCAGCGTGCTGGCCCCGGGCGGCGACGGCGGCGCGGATGTGGCCGAGGTTCGCCAGGGGCTAGAGGACGCGGCCCTGCGCATCACCTCCCAGATGGAGGAGACCCAGGTCCTCAAGGCCGAGAACGAAGTGCTCAAGGAAAAGCTCAAGATCATGGAGGCGGAGATGGTCCGCCTGCGCAAGGACCGCCGCGAGATGGAGAAGTACCTCCTTGACAAGATCCGTTCCGTGACTACCTAAACCCGCGTGACGCGGGAAATCCCTTCCCCCGATCCAGTCTATTTCGAATCACCGCCTCGCCAGCCGGGCCGCGCGCCCGGCTCGGCGGCGCGCATCTCATGATCATACGGAGGTATATCGCATGGGCAAGAAAACCACCCACAAATTCAAGGCCGAGGTCAGCCAGCTCCTCGACATCCTGGTCCACTCGCTCTACACGAACAAGGAAATATTCCTTCGCGAGCTGGTATCCAACGCGTCCGACGCCCTGGAGAAGGTTCGCTTCAAGACCACGGCAGAGGGGGGCGAGGACGAGGTTCCCCTGGAGATCCGCATCGAGGCGGACAAGGACGCCGGGACCGTCACCATCACCGACACCGGCGTGGGCATGACCCGCGACGAGCTGATGCGCAACATCGGCACCATCGCCCATTCCGGCACGGCCGAGCTGGCCCGCATGGCCGAAGAGGGCAAGGAATCCCTCGACTCGCTCATCGGCCGCTTCGGCGTGGGGTTCTATTCCGTCTACATGGTGGCCGACGAGGTGGAGGTGACCACCCGCTCCATCGACCCGGCGGCAGCGCCCGTCGCCTGGACCTCCGACGGCCGCAACGACTACAAGCTCCAGGAGCTTGATGACGACCTGCCGCGCGGCACGCGCATCGTGGTGCGGCTCAAGAAGGACCTGGCAGACCAGTTCACCAACACCGCCCACCTCAAGTCCATCATCAACAAACACTCGAACTTCATCAACTTTCCCATCCACGTGGGCGAGGAACGGGTCAACACCGTCACCGCCCTGTGGCGCGAGCCCAAGTTTCAGGTGACCGCCGAGCAGTACGCGGAGTTCTACAAGTTCCTGACCTTTGACTCCGAAGACCCCTTTGACACCCTGCACACCTCGGTGGACGCGCCCGTGCAGTTCAACGCGCTGATGTTCACGCCCGCCACCGGCGGCGATCCCTTCGGCATGAACCGCGAGAACCGGGGGCTCGACCTCTACGTCCGCCGCGTGCTCATCGAGAAGCAGAACAAGGACCTGCTGCCCGAATACCTCGGGTTCATCAAGGGCGTCGTGGATACCGAGGACCTGCCCCTGAACATCTCCCGCGAGACCTTGCAGGACAACATCCTCATCAGGAAGATCAGCTCCACCCTGGTCAAGCAGGTGCTCGACAACCTGGAGAAGATCGCCAAGGACGACGCCGACCGCTACGAGACGTTCTGGAACGCCCACGGCACGCTCTTCAAGGCCGGGTACATGGACTTCCTCAACAAGGACAAGTTCGGCCGCCTCGTGCGCTTCAACTCCTCGGCCAGCGAGGACGCCAAGGGGCTGACCTCCTTTGCCGACTATCTCTCCCGCGCCAAGGAAGGCCAGAAGGAAATCTACTACGCCTACGGTCCCAGCCGCGAGGCCCTGGGCCTCTCGCCCCATCTTGAGGTGTTCCGCAAGAAGGGCGTCGAGGTGCTCTACCTCTACGAGCCCATCGACGAGTTCGTCATGGACGCCCTGCGCGACTTCGACGGCCACGCCCTGGTCTCTGCCGAGCACGCGGACATGGCCGCCCTCGACGCCTTCGAGACCATCGAGCAGGACGCCCCGTCCGAGGCCTTGACGGAAGAACAGAAGTCCACCCTGGACAAGCTCCTGGCCCGGATCAAGGACGTGCTGGGCGACGGCGTCACCGAGGTCAAGGTCTCCAGGCGGCTGTCCGGCTCCCCGGTCTGCCTGGCCAATCCGGACGGCAACGTCACCAGCTCCATGGACAAGATCATGCGCGTCATCAGCAAGGACACCTCCATCCCCAAGAAGGTGCTGGAAGTAAACCCGGACCACCCGCTGCTGCGCAACATGCTGACCATCTTCGAGAAGAGCGAGGACGATCCGTTCATCGACCAGGCCGCCAACCAGCTCTTCGAATCCGCCCTGCTCCTGGAAGGCTACCTGACCGACCCCCACGCCCTGGTGGGCCGGGTGCAGGACCTGCTGACCAAGTCCAGCGGCTGGTACGTGGAAACAAAAAAATAACGCTCCCTGCGGCGAAACCGTCAGCGGATACCGCCGTTGGCCGTTTCCCGCCACGCCAGCAAGAGAAAAAGGCCCTGCCCGTCACCAATGACGGGCAGGGCCTTCCTGCTTTTCTGATCGGCCCCGGCTCAGACGTAGTCGGGATAGTCTGTGCACAGCAGGTGCAGGGGCGGCTCGTCCTCCTCGATCTCGGGGAAGCGCGCCTGGGGTTCGTGGAAGCGGTTGTCCGCCGTGTCGTCGTTGACGGACGACACCTCGCCCACCAGAACCTTGCCCGTGCCCTGTTCGCCGTAGAAGCGATGGTACATGCCCTGTTCGAGGAAGATGGACTCGCCCGGGGTGAGGACCACGGTTCCGCCGGGCAGGACCTGTCGGGGGATGCCGTCCACGGTGACGGTGAGCGGCTCGCGGCTGAGCTCCTCGCCCGTGGTGGAGCCGTACAGCTCCACCACGAGGTTGCCGCCGCCCCGGTTGATGATGTCCTCGGTCTTGGCCCAGTGGAAGTGCATGGGGCAGACCTGCCCCTCGCGCACGATCATGATCTTTTCCGCATACTGCTTGGGGTGGCCTGCGGCGAGGTTGCCGTTGCGGATGGTGAAGAGGATGAGGCCGCGCGCCTCGAAGTCGCCCGCGCCGTAGTCGGTCAGGTCCCAGCCCAGCTGGTTGCGGACGATTTCAAGCTCACCCTTGCCCTTCCACTGCTCCGGGGTCCAGAAGGCCCATGGGGGCAGGCGGAACAGGAAGGCGTCGAAGAAATCCTTGGCGTCGCGGATTAGGGTGTTGATCTGGCTGCGTTTCATTGGTTGGTTTGCCCGTCGGGCGTATTTTTTGGCGCATTTTCAGAATTCTGTTGCCATTCGAAAAATTCAGCCTAATATAGAAGGTTCCCACTTGTAGCTGGAGGGTGGAGCCATGCGGGAAAACAA
>CAMYLL010000121.1 GCA_947259235.1 uncultured Pseudodesulfovibrio sp.
CAGGGATTTGATGAATCCGTCCTGGATATCGCTCCAGTCGAGGGTTCCGTTGACCCTGGCCCAGTACACGCCCTCGTTGGCCCCCAGCAGCTTGACCCCGGTGAGCCAGCCGCCCCACAGGGCGATGAGGTTGAAGAACGCGGTCAGGATGGGAAAGCTGATGATGCAGGCGGCCATCTTCGGAGCCACCAGATAGCGCATGGGGTTGATGCCCATGATGGTCAGGGCGTCGATCTGCTCGGAGATGCGCATGACGCCGATCTCGGCTGTCATGGCCGAACCGGCCCGGCCCGTGAGCATGATGGCGGCCAGCACCGGGGCCAGCTCGCGGACCATGGACAGGGCCACGCCCGTGCCCAGGAAGCCGTCGGCCCCGAAGACGGACAGGGCGTAGTAAAGCTGCATGCCCATGACCATGCCTGCGAACAGGCCGATGAGGGCGATGACCGTGACGGACTGGACGCCGATGAAATAAACCTGGCGCACGGACTTGTGGAACTGGCCCAGCCCGGCGAACATGAGCGCGAAGGATTCGAGCAGGAAAAGGAACAACCCTCCCAGCTCGTCCAGCACGTCCTTGCACACCTTGCACGGGAATGTGAAAACAGTTCCTGCCTCTTCGGCCTTTTCAACCATCTACGGCTCCACCTCGGACATGGTCCTGCAAGACCACCCCTGTCTGCAATCCCTCGAAGGACATGGCCGTCCCCCGGGGAAATTCCCCCCGATCCGCGCAGCACACCGCTACGCCAAGCATAGCGTGTTTGCATACTCAATATCGATAGAAACAGCAAGGCCGCAGGTCGAAATAATCAGGCAATCGTGAGATTATCCCGGGCAATACAAATCGACTCGCGACCTACTCCCGCTTGCCGTTCTTGCGCTCCCACCAGACCCTGTCGGGGCCGAGAAACCACCAGTCCTTGTGATCGGTGGACGCTATGGTTCGGGCCAGCTCGATGCCCCATTCGGTGCGCACCCGCCGCACTGCGGTCTCAAGCCACTTGAGTGCGTACCTGTTGCCCAGGTCCGCCTCTTCCTTGAGATTGAGGATGAAGTCGAGCTGGTCCGCGTCCTGGGCCAGCCGGGCCTCCAGGGTGGTCGTCTCCTCAAGCTCCTTCCAGTAGCCAAGGACGTCCTCTTCCAGCCCAGTACCCTTGCAGGCATGCTCAAGCGCCTTGGTCCGGGCGGACGAGTTGTAGATATGGTTGACGTAGTTGAAGTCGCCGGTGCGCGCCTCGTGCAGGTCGTGGAAAAGGCACATGTAGGTGGTGCGGGCCACGTCCGCCCCGGCCATCTTGGCCAGCACATGGCCGATGACCGCCGTGCGGAAGGAATGCTCGGCCACGTTCTCGCTGCCCGTACCCAGGAACTGATAGCCCGTGCGCGGCGTTTTCCTGAGCATCCCGCACTCGAAGAGAAAATCCGCCAGGCGGGTGAGCCTGTCGCGTCCGTCCATGTCTGCGTCTGCCATTCGTCTGCCTCGTCTCCTTCGGCCCCGCCGAGCGGGAGGGCCGCTTCTATTTATCGGGGAACCGCTCGGAGCACAGCTCGCCCGCCGCGCCCCAGTTCTCCTTGGGAATCTCGTCGATGATCACGGTCACGGCCTCGGGCGGACAGCCCAGAACCCGCACGGCCTCGCGGGTCATGCCTTCCACGAGGTCGCGCTTGCTGTCCTTGCCGATCCCGGCCCAGGTCTCCACTCTCACTATGGGCACGATGGCCTCCCTTATGAACGGTAATCCGCGTTGATGGACACGTAGTCCTTGCTCAGGTCCGAGGCCAGAAGCATGGAGCTGCCCGGTCCCTCGCCCACATTGATGTGGATGACGATGTCGCGTTCCTTCATGATCGGGCCGAGCAGACCGTCCATGTCGCCCGGCTCGGGCGTGCCGTTACGGAAGACGAGGATGCCGCCGATCTTAAGCACCAGGTCCTCGGGCTTGAAATCCGCGCCGGAGTAGCCCGCGGCGCAGATGATCCGGCCCCAGTTGGGATCGCTGCCGAAGAGCGCGGTCTTGACCAGGGGCGAGTTGCCCACGGCCCGGGCCACCAGTTCCGCGTCGGCGTCGCTTTTGGCCCCGGACACCTGGATGAAGGCGACCTTGGTCCCGCCCTCGGCGTCCATAACGATCTTGTAGGCCAGTTCCTCAAGGACGGCTAGCAGGTGCTTGCGCAGGAGCACGTAGTCGTCCTCGCTCTCGATGGCCACGCCGGACTTGCCGTTGGCCAGGGCCATGACGCAGTCGTTGGTGGACATGTCGCCGTCCACGGTGATCCGGTTGATGGTCAGGTTGACGCAGTCGGCGAGCATGGTCTGCCAGGCCTCGGTGGAGATGTCCGCGTCGCACAGGACGAAGCTGAGCATGGTCGCCATATTCGGGCTGATCATCCCCGCGCCCTTGCACATGCCAAGCAGCCTGACCTCGCCCGAGGGCATGGTGAAGGACGCCTCGGCCAGCTTGTGCACGGTGTCCGTGGTCATGATGGCCCGGGCCACCAGCTCGGGCGTGCCCGAGTCGAGGCTCTCGGCCAGGAGCGGCATGGCCGCCCGCCATTTGGTCATGTCGAACTGCGCGCCGATGACGCCCGTGGAGGCGGGCAGCAGCTCGTCTGCGGGCACGCCCAGCGCCTTCGCCGCCAGGTTCAGGCTCTCGCGGCAGTTGGCGCGGCCCTGGTCGCCGGTGCAGGCGTTGGCCTGGCCGGAGTTGACCAGGAACCCGCTCATCCGGCGACCGTCGGCCAGCATCTCGCGGCACTGCAGCACCGGAGCGGCCTTGAACTTGTTGGTGGTGAAGACCCCGGCGGCCACGGCCGGAACCTCGCTGACAATGGCGCCCAGATCGTACTTGTCGACCTTCTTGAACGCGGCCTGGGTGGCGGCGAACCGGTATCCCTTGGGTATATTCATTACTCATCTCCGCTGTGTGTTCGTTAGCGGCGGGCAGTCACGCTGCCCGCCAAGCTCCACTGCCTTACCCCAGAGCGGCGCCGCTGAAAAGGGGGAAACCGGGTTGCCAGCGCCCCGCCGGAGGCGTAGCGTCCATTCCGGCATGGAACCGCACATCATCCTTCTCATCTTCGCGACCTTCTCCTTCGCGGCCTTTCTCAAGGGCACGGCCGGGCTGGGCTTCGCCACCACCTGCCTCGGCCTCATGGCCAGCTACCTTGACGTCCGCCTGGCCATCCCCCTGGTGGTCATCCCCTCCCTGGTCTCCAACGGCATGGTCATGATCGACGCGGGCGGATTCATCCCGATCCTGCGCCGGTTCTGGGTCATGTATGTCTCGGCCCTGCCCGGGCTGTGGCTGGGGCTGTGGCTCCTGGGCGGGAGCGATACCACCCTGCCCCGGGCCGTGCTCGGTGCGGCCATGTTCCTCTACGGCTGCTGGGGCCTGTGGGGCCGACGGCAGACCATGAGCGAAAAGCCATGGGTGGCCGGGCCTGTCGGGCTGGCCACCGGGCTGGTCAACGGGCTGACCGGGTCGCAGGTCATGCCCATCCTGCCCTATCTCATGTCCCTGAACCTGACCAAGGATGAACTCGTCCAGGCAATCAACACCTCCTTCACCTTCGCCAGCCTGGTCATGCTCGCCGGGCTCAACCGCCTCGGCCTGTTCACCATGGAGATCGGGGTGATCTCCGCCATCGGCATCGTGCCGGTGACTGCGGGCATCTGGCTGGGCGGCCGGGTCCGCAGGCTGCTGCCCGAGGAAACCTTCCGCCGCATCGTCCTCACGCTGCTGATGGTCCTCGGCGCGGGGCTGATGATCAGGGCCTTTGCCGGGTAGCCCGCGCCCGGCGTCGGGTTCTCCTTGCAATCCACTCCGCTCCAAGGCATATCAAGCCCAGAACCCCGCAGCAAAGGAGCCGCCAATGCGCAGCAAGACCACAGCCTCGATAATCCTGACCCTCTTCGCGGTCGTCGCCATGGCCGGCCCGGCCCTGGCCGGACGCACCCTCTACCAGTCCAAGGGACAGACCGTCTACGTGCCCGTCTACTCCCATATCTATCAGGGGCCCAAGAGCCGCCCGTACAACCTCTCGGCCCTGCTCTCCATCCGCAACGTGGACTACGAACACTCCATCACCATCAGCTCGGTCAGGTATTACAACAGCAGCGGAGCCCTGGTGCAGAGCTACTTCGACAAGCCCGTCACCGTGCCGTCCATGGGGACCAAGGAAGTCTACATAATGGAACGCGACACCAAGGGCGGCTCCGGGGCCAATTTCACCGTGCGCTGGGCCAGCGAGAGTCTGGTGGCCACCCCGGTGATACAGGCTGTCATGATCGGCACGGCCTCCACCCAGGGCATCTCCTTTGTCTGCGAGGGCGTGGTCATAGAGGAGCACTAGCCCCGTCCGGCCTGTAGCGTTCAATAAAAAGGGCCGTTCCGGTGTCGGAACGGCCTTTTCCATATATGGTGATACACATGCAGGAAGCCCCGAACCATAACGGTTTCGGGGCTTCTTGCATGATAAGATATCTTCCCGGGTTGGTGCGGCCGACAGCAGGCCCCCATTCAAAGAATGTTTTCGCCAAAGGCGAGAATGGGATTCCAAAGGGTTACAGCCCTTTGGCCGCCAGAGGCGAACTCACCTGACACATCCGCCGGAGGCGGTTTCCGCTTTTGATTTCACCAGTTATGAAAAACGTCCTGGTATCGGAGCGGCCCTTATCCTGTGCTGTTGCGGCGCGCTATTTCTCGAGCTCGGCTATGAGCCATTCCTTGACGTAGGGCGGCAGTTCGAGGATGCCCTTGATGCCCTTGATATCGTCAAACAGCTCCTTGGACAGGGCCGGGGGGAGCTTCTTGCTGCAGAGCACCGTGGAGCCGTAGTTGTCCATGCGCATCAGGACGACCTTCGGCTCCTCCCAGGTGTCCACGGCAAAATAGATGGAGTATTCGCCGCTCTTGGTCACGGGCGAGCGCATGGCGTCGCGGTAGTTGTTGTTGCCCCACTCCAGATACAGGGTGACGGCGTCCTCGTGAATCATGTCCCAGTTGACTTCGTTGAGCCACTGCTTGCAGGCGTTGGTATCGTCGCTCATTATTCCCTCCGGATGAATTATCGTTCACAAAGAGTACCATCGGGCGGCTCTCCCGTCCATGAAAATGGCCCGGAAAGCGGCTCGCAGATTGCGCATCCCGGCAGCACGCTAGGGATCGATGCCCCCGGCCCGGTTATCAACCACAACGCGGACCAGATAGCCGAACCCGCCAAACAGAGCCAGCACCACGAGATCCACCGTCCACAACGCCCAGACCAGGACGGAGGCCAGTATGACCACAAGCCCCGTCCGCGCCCACTTGCCCGGGGTCCAGGGCAGCACGGACCAGTTCTTCTCCCATTCGATCATGCCCCGGACAAACCGGAGCCAGCGTCCCTCGGGCATGGCCGGAAGGGACAGCTCGAAAAAGCCAGCGCCAAGGAAGATCAGGGATGTGGCGAAAAGAAGAAAGCTGTGCAGCAGCAGCGCCAGGGCGAGGCACGCCAGTGCGACGAAATGCGCCGTGACGTTCCACGGGCGGCGATGGCGGGCCAGAGCCAGGTCCAGAATATCCGACGGGGTGACGGCCATGGGTTCTCCTGTGCCCATCATACGGGCGAGGCGCTCAGGATTGCAACCATTCCCGGTATTTTGTAGAAGCCAGACGAAGCGACACTCATCACGGACCCCACGGAGGACCCAATGGACAACCGCCTCGTCTCCCTCGCCGTTTCCGAGCTCGGCGAATGCCTGCACATCAATGACAACTTCCTGGCCACCGCAGAGTCCTGCACCGGCGGCCTGCTGGCCAGCACCCTGACCGACACCCCCGGCAGCTCCGAGTGGTTCGCCGGGTCCGTCGTCGCCTATTCCAACGCGGTCAAGGAGAAGCTCCTGGGCGTGGACCCCGAGCTGCTCCGCGAGCACGGCGCGGTCTCCGAACAGGTGGTCCTGGCAATGGCCCGGGGCGTGCTGGACGCCGTGGGCGCGCAGGTGTCCGTGGCCATCTCCGGCATCGCCGGTCCCTCCGGCGGCACGCCGGACAAACCGGTGGGCACGGTCTGGATGGCCTGGGCCTGGCCCTCGGGCTCCCGCGCCCGGCGCTACGACTTCTCCGGCCCGCGCGAGGCCGTCAAGGACCAGGCCGTCATGACCGCCATCAACGGCCTGCTCAGCGTCGTGCGCTGACGGCCAGAAACGGCAGGCGCTGTCTTGTATCGATCTTCCAGCAAGAAAACGCCCTCACCGGTTCCGCCTCAAGCTGAATAAGAGAGGCAGAAGCTGAAGCCGCCTTCGACAGAGATCATCCCAAAGGATTTCGTCCCTCCGGGCCGACTTTCTTTTGGGTCAAGGCGTCCAAAGCATCGCTCGCTTCAAACCACCGAAAACGGTGTAACCAAGCGCGCCGGGACATCGCACCGCGCATTTGTCTTCACCCTCTTTCAGCTTCCCCCTCCCGAGCGATTCGTCTCCCACGGCTTAAAAGCCGACCAAACGCGCTGCGCGGCTTCTCGAATCCCGGACGGAGCGCAGCGGAGAACTCGATTCGGGAGCGCAGCCGGTTGGCTCGGATTCTTTGCCGCGGGAGGCAGCGGATAGGCGAGCATCGGCCTTTTGGTTACTTTCTTTTGGGCCAGCAAAAGAAAGTAACCCCGCCGGGAGGGCATGGAAGGCTGAGAAACGCAGTTTCTCAACTGGCTCTCTCTTTAATAAAGAAGCAGTGGAAGCCGCCTGCGGCGGGATGATTGCCGGAGAGTTTCGCTCCTGCCGTCGCGACTTACTTTTGGGCCAAGGCGTCCAAAAGTAAGCAAAAGACGCCTTTTCAAGACCTGTGATCGGTCTCCCGCGGCAGGAGGCAGTATGGACCGGCCTGCTGGCGAAACAGTTGTCGGCGGTCGAAGACTCCCGCCTCCGCCGGGTTTCGCCCGAGCCGCAGCCCGCCCCACTGCCTCCAAGCCGCTCCCGACATTGTCGTCGCTGTAAGAACCAGCGAAAATGGTGTGATAAAGCGCTCCAAAAAACCCTTCGACTTCAAAGGTCTGTCCAACCGCTTCCGGTCTTAGCATCCTCCGGCTCCCGTCCACCGTAGCGATAGGTTGCCAGCCTTAGAAGCTGACAAAGCCGAGGCTGCGGCTCTTTCGAATCCCGGACGGAGCGAAGCGCAGGACTGGATTCGGGAGCAGACCGGATTTGATCAGATTCTTGGGCGGGCAACCCCTCGCGGATAAGCGACCAACGGCCCTTTTCTTTGGTTACTTTCTTTTGGGCCAGCAAAAGAAAGTGACCCCGCCGGGAGGGCATGGAAGGCAGAGAAGCGCAGCTTCTCGACTGGCTCTCTCTTCCCTCTGCATAAGAGTAAATGGAATCCGCCTACGGCGGGACGATTCCCAGAGGGTTTCGCTCCTGCCGTCGCGACTTACTTTTGGGCCAAGGCGTCCAAAAGTAAGCAAAAGACGCCTTTTCAAGACCTGTGATCGGTCTCCCGCGGCAGGAGGCAGTATGGACCGGCCTGCTG
>CAMYLL010000122.1 GCA_947259235.1 uncultured Pseudodesulfovibrio sp.
GGATCTGCTCTATCTGGAGCAGGGCGAACAGGCGTTTCTCGACTATCTGGACGATCTGCATCCCGGGTTTGAGGAGAGCGTGGCCGCTGGGCGGGCGCTGCTGGAAGGGCTGGACCTCAACTGCCTGATCACCGACCGCGACGGGACCATCAATAACTACTGTGCAAGGTATCTGACCTCCATTCAGTCGATATACAACGCGGTCTTCCTGTCCCGTTTCGCCAGAAGCAAGGTGCAGCGGCCGGTTATCCTGACCTCGGCTCCCCTTGAGGGGCTCATCGAAATCAGCGTCAATCCCGAGGGGCAGATATACTATGCCGCGTCAAAGGGGCGCGAATGCCTCGACCTGGAGGGCAGGATCAGGCGGCTGCCTGTGCCGGTGGAGCGGCAGCGGGCCATCGACGACCTCAACGAGCGGCTCCAGGCCCTGCTTGCCCAGCCGCATCACGAAAAATTCACGCTCATCGGTTCCGGGCTGCAGTTCAAGTTCGGCCAGACGACCGTGGCCAGACAGGACATCGGCGGCTCTATTCCCGAGGATGAATCCCTGGCCTTCCTCGGCCTGCTGAACGGGCTGGTGGAAGGGATCGACCCGGAACGGGAATTCTTCCGCATCGAGGATACCGGGCTTGATGTGGAGATAATCCTGACCATCGAGTCTTCGGGGCAAGGTCTCAAGGATTTCGACAAGGGCGACGGGGTGAAATACCTCGCTTCCGAGTTGGACCTGGAGATGGTCCACGGGCCGCACCTCGTGTGCGGCGATACGAACAGCGACGTGCCCATGCTGGAGGCCGCCCTGCAGATGGCATCCGACACGCGGGCCATCTATGTCACACGCAACGAGGAACTCGCCACGCGAGTGCGCGGAGTGACGTCCAACGCCCTGATCGTCACGGAGCCGGATATGCTGGTGGCGATCATGGGAACCCTGTCTCCGTGACGGGGGCATCAATTCAAGCGCTAAGGAGACACTGTGGCTGCTATCACTCTTAAAGGTGTCGTTTTTGATCTGGACGGCGTAATCACCAGGACCGCCAGCGTCCATGCCCAGGCCTGGGAGACCGCCTTCAACGAGTTTCTCAAGCTCCGCTCTGACGAGAAAAACATCCCCTTCGAGCCGTTCGACAGGACGAATGACTATCAAAATTACGTCGACGGCAAGCCCCGGTTCGAGGGCGTGCTGAGCTTTCTCAAGTCGCGCAACGTCCGGCTGCCTGCCGGTGATCCCGACGATCCGCCCAGCATGGACACCATCTGCGGCATCGGCAACCGAAAGAACGAACTGTACCAGGAAATCCTGCGCGACCAGGGGCCGGAGGTCTTCGAGAGTTCCGTGGCCCTCATCGACGAGCTCAAGGCCCGCGGCGTGCGCGTGGCCGTGGCCACCTCCAGCCGCAACTGCCAGCTTGTTCTCGAGCTGGCCGGACTGAGCTCGATGTTCCAAGGACAGATAGACGGCGTGGTCTCCGCCGAGCGCGAGCTCAAGGGCAAGCCCGATCCCGATATTTTCATCGCCGCCGCCGAAGCCTTGGGCTGCAACCCCGGCGAGTGCGTTGTGGTGGAGGACGCCATTTCCGGCGTCCAGGCGGGCAGCGCGGGCAATTTCGGCATGACCCTGGGCGTGGCGCGCAATACCCCGGGCGAGCTGCTCCTGCGCTTTGGCGCGGACAAGGTGGTCTCCGACCTGGGCGAGATCACCGTGGACGATCTCTTCGACTGGTTCGAGACAGGCATGGCCAGCGACGAGTGGTATCTGACCTACTCCGGGTTCGACCCCGGCGACGAAAAACTGCGCGAGACCCTGACCACGGTCGGCAACGGCTATATGGGCACGCGCGGAGCCTACGAGTGCGAGTGCTCGTCCTATTATTTCTATCCCGGGACGTACATCTCCGGGGTCTTCAACAAGACCGCGAGCGAGGTGCAGGGGCGCGACATCTGGAACAACGACTTCGTCAATTGTCCCAACTGGCTGCCTGTGGAGTTCCGCATTGGGCAGGGCGAGTTCGTCAGCCCGCTGTCCATGGAGATTCTCAGCTATTCCCAGCGGCTCAACATGCGTGTGGGCGTCATGGAACGGGACATGGTGGTCAAGGACCAGGTGGGCCGCATCACGCGCATCGCCTCGCGCCGCCTCATCTCCATGGCGGACAACCACCTGTGCGTCATCCGCTTCGACCTGACGCCCCTCAACTACTCGTCGCGGATCACCTTCCGTTCGTCCATCGACGGCAATGTCGAAAACAACGGGGTTGCCCGCTATGCCTCGCTCAATACCAAGCACCTGCGGCGCGTGGGCGGGGGGGGAACAAAGGACGGTATCTTCCTGCACGTGGAGACGACCAACTCGCGCTACCAAGTCGTCATGGGTGCCAAGAGCGTGGTCCACGAAGACGGCAAGCCCATGCGCGTGCAGCGCGAGGTGCTCCAGGACGGCGCCAAGGTTTCCGAGGAAATGTGCATCTCAGCAGTGGAGAACACGCGGTATTCGCTTGAGAAGTACGTCTATGTCAGGACCTCACTCGACCAGACTCCGGGCGATCTCAAGGAGATGTGCCTGGACGGGCTGCGCGGGGTGCGCACCTACGCCGGGGTGTATGGGCCCCATGCCAAGAGCTGGAAAGCCCTGTGGCAGAAGGCGGACATCCGGGTCACGGGCGACCGGTTCGTGCAGCGCGTGCTGCGCCTGCACATTTATCACCTGCTCGTCACCGCCAGCCCCCACAACGTCAAGCGAGACGCGGGCATGCCCGCGCGCGGGCTGCATGGCGAAGCCTACCGGGGGCACATATTCTGGGACGAGCTCTACATTCAGCCCTTCTTCGACTCCAATTATCCCGATATTTCCCGGGCCCTGCTCATGTATCGCTACAACCGGCTGGACGCGGCCCGCGAATATGCGCGGGAGAACGGCCACGTCGGCGCAATGTTCCCCTGGCAGACGGCGGACGACGGCAGCGAGGAGACCCAGGAAGTGCATTACAACCCCGAGTCCAAGAAGTGGGACCCGGACCTTTCGCGGCGGCAGCGGCACGTCTCCATAGCCGTGTTCGTCAACACATGGCGCTATGTCTCCTGGAGTGGAGATACGACGTTCCTCAGGGCCTTCGGCGCTGAGATGATGCTCGACATCGCCCGGTTCTGGGGCGATATCGCCCGTCTGGACGAAGCCACGGGCCGATACCACATCGAAGGTGTCATGGGGCCGGACGAGTTCCACGAGAAGCTGCCCGGCAGCGACGAACCGGGGATTCGCGACAACGCCTACACCAACATAATGGTGGTCTGGCTGCTGGAGAAGGCGCTTGGCGTGCTCGACGACCTGCCGCTCAAGGTACGCGAGGACGTGGTGCTGAAGATAGGGCTGACCCAGGCCGAGGTGGCCAAGTGGAAGGACATGACCACCAAGCTCAACGTGATCATGACCGAGGACGGCATCATAAGCCAGTTCGACGGCTACATGGACCTCAAGGAGCTGGACTGGGAAGGATACCGCAAGCGGTTCTACTCCATCCACCGCATGGACCGCATCCTCAAGGCGGAGAACGACTCGCCGGACAACTACAAGGTCGCCAAGCAGGCGGACACGCTGATGACCTGGTACGTGCTGGAGCCGGAGGAGGTGGCGCGAATCCTGACACAACTGGGGCACACGGTGGACGACCCCATAGAGCTCCTTCGCAGGAATTACGACTTCTACGAGCAGCGCACCAGCCACGGCTCGACCCTTTCCAAGGTCGTGCACGCCGTGATCTCGCGCTATATCTATCCGAGCACCGTCTCATGGGACTGGTTCATGGAGGCCATGCGCAGCGACATTCTCGACACCCAGGGCGGAACCACCATCGAGGGCGTGCATACCGGCGTCATGGCCGGAACCCTGGAGGTGGTCAAGCAGGACTTCGTGGGCCTGAACATGTCGTCCACCCCCATGCGGGTGGACCCGGACTTGCCTCCCCACTGGGGCGAGGTGCGCCTGAGTTTCGTCTGGCGCAAGGTCTGGTTTGATCTGGCCATCAACCATGAACGGGTGAACATGACCGCCTACCACAAGGGCGACAGAACTCTCTCAGTTGAAATATTCGGCAAGCCGTACAAGCTCAAGCCGGGTATGACCGTTGAGGCCCTGCGCGACTGAGCGCACCGGTATGGGAAGCAGCCGGAGGGGCACACCGGCGGGCAGGGGGGGTGACACCCCTGCCCGCCGCAGTCGGTCTTTCTCATTCGGGAATCCGCCATGACGGGTTCCCTTTTTTCATGTGCGGCCCGGCCCGGCGCGTCTGGGCGTGAAAAGATGCTTGCCTGGAAGGCAAAGGGGCGGTACTGAGTGGCCCGCGCCGGAGAATCGTCCGGCAATCATTTTTTTTCGGGAGCATGCATGTCGCTGAGCATCGGTATCGTCGGACTGCCCAACGTGGGCAAGTCCACCCTCTTCAACGCATTGACCAAGGCCCAGAACGCCGAGAGCGCCAACTACGCCTTCTGCACCATCGAACCCAACAAGGCCGTGGTGCCTGTGCCGGACGCGCGTCTCCAGGTTCTGGCCGAGCTGGTCCGCCCGCAGCGCGTGCAACATTCCACGGTAGATTTCGTGGATATCGCCGGGCTTGTGGCCGGGGCGAGCAAGGGCGAGGGCCTGGGCAACAAGTTCCTGGCCAACATCCGCGAGACCCAGGCCATTCTTCACGTGGTCCGCTGTTTCGACGATGACGATGTCATCCATGTGGCCAACTCCGTGGACCCCCTGCGCGATATCGAGATCATCGAGACCGAGCTGCTGCTGGCCGATGTCCAGGTGCTGGAAAACCGCGTGGAGCGTATGGAGAAGCAGCTCAAGGGCGACAAGAGCCTGGGGCCGAGAATCGAGGTGGCCAAGCGCCTGCTGGCCCATCTTGACCAGGGTCTGCCCGCGTCGACCTTTGCCGAGGAGTCCAAGGCGCGTGACGAGCTGTTTGCCGAGCTGCGGCTTATCACGTCCAAGAACGTCATCTACTGCGCCAACGTGGACGAGGACGGCGTGGCACAGGACAACGACCATGTCACCCGCGTGCGCGAGCTGGCTGCCGGACGCGGCGCCGAGTTCGTCAAGATATCCGCAAAGATGGAAGAAGACATGGTGGGGCTGGACGAGGCCGAATACCAGGAATTTCTGGAGTCCTACGGCATCGAGGAGTCCGGCCTGCATCAGATCATCCGCACCGGGTTCCGCTCCCTGGGGCTGATCAGCTACTTCACCGCCGGGGTCAAGGAGGTCCGCGCCTGGACCATCAACGACGGTGACAAGGCGCCCCGGGCCGCCGCCGCCATTCATACCGATTTCGAGCGGGGGTTCATCCGGGCCGAGGTCATCGGCTACGATCACTACGTCGAGCACCGCTCCGAGGCCAAGTGCCGCAGCGTGGGCGTGTTGCGCGTGGAGGGCAAGGAGTACGTGGTCAAGGACGGCGACGTGGTTCACTTCCTCTTCAACGTCTAGCCCCGACCGTCTAGCCCCGACCATTTAGCCCCGGGCTTTCAGCCAATAGAGCAAAAGAAGGCTCCCGTTCGCATCTGCGGACGGGAGCCTTCATGATTTCTTGTCTGACGGCTAGTCGTCGAAGTCGCCCTTGGGGCCTTTGTCTGTGTTGATCTGCGCGGCGCGCGCCTTGATTTTTTCCTCGGTCCACTCGGCCACGTCCTCGAAGGGCTGGACCTTGGGGCCGAGATCGTGTGAGCCGGCCTTGATCAACAGTTCGTAGGCAATGGGAGCGGTGTCGGCGGCGTTGAAGACATCCACGAGCAGGTGGTGGACGAAGTCTTTCACCGCACCGGCCATGCGCTCACGCACCGCCTTGCCCTGGCCCTGCCAGCGGCGCTCGAAGGGCAGGTTCAGCTTCTTGTAGTCGCCGCCGCTCATCTTGTGGGCGTCGGCATAGGCGACCATCTCGTCCCAGATTGCGTCGTCGACGCCCTCGCCGGGAACTTTGTCGAACCGGCCGTCCTCGGTCATGATGGCGTTGCCGAAGTCGTTGACGCGCACGCCCCAGGAGATCATCTGCAACGCCGTGGCCACGTTGGCCTTGGTGGTGTGGGTATGGGCGGCGATCTCGGCAAGCCGGGCGGAGTCATTGCCCGATGTGCCGTGCTGTGCGCCGGAGGTTCCGTAGGGCGCGAGGGCCTTGTGAACCTCGGTGGTCAGATCCACCTGGATGCCGGTTCCCGAAGCCTCGATGCCGTGGGTGGTTCCGTTGTTCAGGGCGATCCAGTCCGGGCACAGGCCGTGGGCGTTGAGGCCCTGGCACAGGTAGGTGGCCTCCACCGGGGTGGACAGGCCGAAGGATCCCTTGATCTCGCCGATCTCCGTCTCGTATCCGGCCCAGGATGGGATGGACGGGGAAACTTCGATATTGGCGAGCAGGTTCAGGTCGTCGGTCATGTGCGAGGCGTCCAGGGCGATGGAGGTGACGCCCGTGTCGAAGAGCGAGGGAATCTCGGCCTTGGCCTCGGCCACATCGTCCCATTTCTTCATGAAGTAATGGTCGGCGTGGACGGCGACGGGGATGGTGATGTTGAGCTTGTTGCAGAGATAGTCGACGCGGCGGGCGATGTTCCACAGGGTGGTGGGACAGTATGTCGCCTCGCTGCGGGCGATCTCGATGATGATGGCCGCGTTCGCCTTCTGAGCTGCCCGCAAGGCTCCTTCGATGATGAAGATGTTGCGGCCGTTGGCGGCGATGGTCATGGCCCCGCCCTTTTGGATCATGGCCCTGTCGATGACCTTGCCGCTGACTATCAGAGCGTCGGAATTGGGAAAATTCTGCACTACGTTCGGCGGGCGGCCGACGGAGAGTGCTTTTTTGAATGTATTCTGGGGCATGCCCTTCCTCCTTGGAGAGTTTGTGTAAGCAGCAAAATATAACGAATCGTTCCGAAAAGTCAAAACGGATAGTCGGGCTTTCCCGTGGTTCACAGCGCACGCCAGCGCGCCCCAGTGCAGTCCGCAACCTGCAGCGAGGCGAGATGGCAAGAACTGCGCACGAAGTTACATCACGGCTTCCCTGTGCGGGGAGGGTGCTTTCTTCTCCACGTCGGCATTGGTCTTTTTGGTGTTCGTGCGTTCCTGGCTTTCCAGGGGCATCAGAGTGTAGCCCAACTCCCTGGCCATGAATTCGAGCACCGAGACGTTGTGCGTCGCCTTGACGATTTCGAACATGGTTTCGGCCCCCAGCTTGGCATGAGAGTCGAAGGGGTTGAGCTCCCGCAGCAGGGTGGAGTAAGGCTTTTTGATCCTTCTGCAAACCAGCTTGGCCGGGATGCGGCCTTCCAGAACCATGTCCTGCACCTTCTTGGTCAGATTCTTCTCAAACATGTTGTCCCCCACACGTTGAAATTAGAGGTCTAGTATTAATTATGGGGCTGTACCAGATAACTCCTCTGGGTTATCATTATGGCAATGCGAAAAAGTCGTCTGAACAAAGAAAAGCAGCTCCGTTTAATCGAGCATTTTGTGGCTGGCA